>RGVD01000152.1 GCA_010027395.1 Bacteroidota bacterium | reverse complement strand
TATGTTTGCCATATCTCATAATCAATTATGGTTGACTGGTCGAATGGATTTGGATAGTTGCTTAGTTGGCAGTTGCTTGTTACTTTCGTCTTGCTGAGGTACGAAGCATCAGATTCTTCGCTGTGCTCAGAATCACTCGATGCTATTACTTTAAAACTACCTCCTATATGCAAACTATCAATCCATACTGTATCGCAATAGCTTGGTGAACCACATGAGTTTGTGGCAGTTAAACAAACAATGTAATGGGTATTAAAAGCAGGAAAAGTATGAAATGGATTTACATCCGTTGATTTAGCCGAACCATCCCCAAAATCCCATAGATAAGTATTGGTGCTGCTTATAGGACTTGTGGCATTGGTAAAATAGGCCGAGCTATCCCATTGCATGCTTGGGTAGTATAGAGGTGCTAATGCAGTATCTATAAAAATAGTTTTGCTATCAATATTTATCAAACCACTTGAATGATAAACCTGTTGCAGGTAGGTGGTTGTATATATTGGGCTGTCAATGGCGGCATATTGGTTTTTCCAATCTCTCATTTCTATTGTGTCCTTTGTTATTTTATACCAACTTATATCAAGCGGCACATAATATGCGCTAGTAGATAATCTTTTGTAATTATTATAAGCATAATCAATATAGCTAGGTATCACCTTATCTACAATGCATGAAGCGCTTGATTCATCCATTAGGTGTTCATCAAAATAATTCTTGTAGCTTGTATTGGTATTATCTTTAATTAAGCGCGTAAATTGATCTAAAACATTTAAATCATCATCCATATTGTTCACAAAATTATTGTAATAAGTAGCAAATTCAGGTAAATCGGTAATACTATCCCAAATGGCAGTTTCAGTTAGTGTGAAAAAAGTATAATAAGGATAGCACGAGCTATATTCATAATCTGTAAAACCTGTTGTGAACATAAATGAGTTAAAGTACTTCAGGTAATTATCATCTGATATACCATTTGCTATAAGGTTATCTTGTATTTGGTTTTTCAATAGTGTTTTTATACCAACGTCTTGGTAGTTTAACCAACCTAAAAACAAGGCTGCATTATATCTATTACCTAAAAACACTTGCCTAACACCACACAAGGTATCATTATTTCCTATATAGCTAAGGGTATTATACCTTATTCTAACAGTGTCGCGGGCTATACATGCTCCTTTGTAGGCAGTCAAAACATAGCTTGTATCTTGGGTAATAGATGAAAGTACAGTTAAGGCATCTGTTCGGTTAAGTCCATAGCTTGGTGTCCATGTAAAACTATCAGCCATATTCACATAACCATTTAGTTGCACACTGCTATTAGTGCCTATTCTATTTCCGTATATGGTGGGTTTGCTTGCTATTATTTTAGCAGTTAAAGGCACAGTAGTTTCAGTATAATAGGTATTGCCACCGCAGCCTGCGGTTATAGTTAAAGATATGGAGTATTTGCGTCCACCTCTAAAATAGTAGTCGTCAAATTTAAAACTATCAGGCAAGGCTGTATAAAAGGTTTTGCTATAGCTTTGCGTTATGCCTGTCCTTTCTTTCATAAATGAGGTATCAGGTACTTCAGTTATCTCAATGGTATAGGAACTTATAGGAAAGCTATTAAGCTTATTTATTTGCAAACTAGCTTTACCCACTCCTTCGCATATTTCACTTGGCATATTGATACTAACTTTGGGTGTATCCATTACATATACATATCCAACCGTATCATCTGAAATACCACAATCATTCCAAACTCTAATAATTATTCTATGTAATGACTTTGTTTTAAAATAAAACAATAAATCATCTGGTGCAACCCTAGGCTCAACACAAACAGGGTCAGGATAGGTGGTATCATGGCTCATGGTATCTACAATACAAGTATCTACCCACCTTAATACGCCCAATTTATCTCTTTTGTACACACTATCTACTCTGCAAACAGTGATATCGAATTTGGTATCATTCAATAAGCGGTTAAGTTTTATATACAATGGTTCTCCTGGGCAAAGGGTGTCATTTCTTACTTGATAGGTTGCCAATGGTTTTATAAAATTGGCATATCCCCATTCTTTATTTTTTATAGTAATAGTGGTATCAATAAAGCATATTCCGATTGGATTAATTGCATGCGCACTATCAGGTATGATGGTATCAGCTCTTAAAATGGGAATCATATTATAGCTTAAACCAGCAAAGGCTGAACCAGTTGCTTGATGGGCTATATAAAACAGGTTTCTGTCCACTGTATCTCCTGCCGTTCTTCTAAACTCAATATGCAAGGTTGTATCGTGGTAAACAGATTGGTCAATATACACATACGCTCCTTTATCGGCTATTATTTCGCCCCATCCTTGCTGACAAGTGCCACTATCGCCAATTTGAATAAATGCACCCTTACGAATAACAAGCGAACCATTTGTTTTTACATAAATAGCACCACCAGACTTTAGGTAAGTATAACTTCCACTATCAAGCACTAAGGCACTATATGGGCTAACCACAATGGCAGAATTAGAACTATGTGCTGCAACGGTATCAAGTCCTTTGCATAATTGATAGTCCTTTGCCTTGGTTTGACATGCTCCTTCAATAATTATTGAATCACGATTACACAGATACACCCCTTCGCACATGTGAATTTTAGTTCCATTTGACACACGCAACAAACCTCTATTTTGTTTCACTTTTAGTTTGTGTCCAAGTGTATGATTGTGTCCATCATCTGCATCGAAAGTGGTATCAATATTCATCCATGCAGGTGGAAAATAGCAGTCGGCACATTTGTTTTTTTCACGTATTTCAAAACTAAGGTCATAATCAGGGGAGCTTGGCAATTGCATGTGGAAAGTATTGGTAAGCGAATCATACCTACTTGGTATGGTGTCTGACAAATGCAAAGCACACATATCAACCCCTCTGCCTACATCGGGTAAATAAAAACTCACACTATCAGATGAAGAAATACTTCCAAAAGACTTTACATGACCTACATAAAAATACCTTGCTGAGAAAGAAAGAGAGGTTGTAACGGCTTTAGTTGCTTCAATAAGTTTTAAAGAATCACTACCATTAATAATGGTAAGTTTACTGCCATTTGTAATGCTTGAGTGTCTGATATTAGCATAACTAGGTGGACAGTATTTATATCCTTCTACACTTATACCAATGGTATTATGTTTTACAAATGCTTTTTGGGCATTGGTTTTAAGTACCACAGAGCTATGTTGAGGCAGAGCAAAAGGATTGATTATACTATCATCTACCATGCCATCCCATTGGGCAAAATGGAAATGAGAAACAGTGTCTTTGGCCGTGGTGGCGTGATTTAAAGATAAATTTTTATGAAGACTTCGGGTGATAGAAGTATCTTTGCTGTTAACAAATTTGATAGTGGTAGTAACATGATTTGCAGTTTCTTCTTTTGTAACATGAGGCAATTCCCAATTACATTTTTGTGGGTAAAGAAAAGATTGAAAGATTGTTTTTTTTACGGGTTGATGGATTCGCAATCTTGTGTGGTAATCATCTGAAACACCATTTCCTCGCGTACTATTATCTGCATTATCCCAAATTAAAAAAGGTGGTGCATAATTCGTGTAATTTTCATCCCAATAGCCTTTTCCTGCGGTAGTATTGTTAAGTGCTGATATATGAGCTGTTAAACTCCATTTGTTTTTATCACAAGGGTATGTCCATCTATACAAAACATCACCATTTGCATCTATAAAAAAAGTAGGTAAACCTTTTTTATCGTTTATTTCTATATTTCCATTACCATTTAGGTTTAACTGGATATGGTTAACTGTTAAGGCAATATTACTTACATCTACAAAATCATTAATAAAGTAATACAAATTATCATCTGATTTGATGGCATTTACGTTTCGTTTAATTGCTTTTTCTGCATAGTTTGCGGTGCGTGATGTGCTTTCATAATCATAGGCTAAATCAAAAGATTGAATACCGTTATTGGAATTTATATTTGGATGGTTTTCCAGCAAAGTATATTTTGGATTTGAATATTTTCTGTTTTTACTAGGTTCACTATCATCAACTTCAATGGTATTGTGCATCCAATATTTGTTGGTGTAGTTACTTTCTTTTGAGGTAAAATAAGGTGCATCTATGGCAAGTGCATCAGATAAGGAATTTGTATCACCTGCATAAATCATAAAACTACCCATATCATCATCTTCATGTGTTCCATCTTGGAAAATACCCAAATAATCATAGGCTTCTTTGTCTACCGACTTATCTTTTTCACAGAGCATATGAAAAGTTTGTTGACTTGCATTTGTTTCATTTCTTAATATAATATTACCAGAAACCTCGCCAGGATACAAATTAGGTAGTTTGGAATCTTCACCCGCACCCATTGCTAAAAGATAATCACCTCTTAAATCATAGGTGCTACTTGGTATAAAACTAGCATTGCTTTTATAGTTATAATCACCATTGCTACCTAATACACCTATAAAATTACCATTTTCCAAACTACTATTATCATAAGAAGGCAATTTATGGTCATGGTTTTGGATATTTTTATACCACTCCAATAGGTTTCTATATTTTTGTTGTGCCAAATAGTTTTTTGAGCTACTTTTTGGCAAAAAATTATCAGATGCGCGTAGATATTGAAACCAAGCTATTTGAGATAAATAAGCAAAATAGGTAGGTCCTTCTGCGTATCCTGCTGTGCCATCAGCATTGGTCATTGGTACATCAACAGAACCCAATAAATTTGCATGGTCACCTTTAAAAAAATTATCCTCAATGCCATCTTCTCCCCAAGATGCAATTCCAATATTTGAGCTACCACCTGTGCCATGTGCCCTTTGATACCACATTAATGGACTATATTTAGGATGTGGCCATGGCTCACCTATTATTGAGCCAAACAATCCACCAATAAAATTACCTATTGATGGTAAAAGACCACCAGCATTTCCCATTAAACCTGTTTCTACCCCTGCATCATTTAATACTATAGCCGCCACGCCCAATGCACTTGCGCACATAATACCATGATTTTTTTTCCAACCTAGGCTTGAGTTAATAATATAATCTGACTCAACATATAAATTGCGTGCAAACTGCCTTAGTTTGTTTCTTGCGGTGCAACTACCTCCATTTCTGTCTCCATCGTTTTTGGGTATGCCACCTTTGGCTTTTAATAAATCATAGGCTTGCAGGTATTGCACCAATTGCCCTGCTTTAAAATGCACCTTGCCACAATCACTACCACCCCAACAGCTTACTACATTAGGATTGAGGTTTCTTAAGCCTTCATGGGCACGTCTGAAAAATGTATCGCAACCAGCGGGTGTCATACTGTCAAACTGACCTTTACCATTTGCGTCAGTTGAATAACGTAAACCAATAAGATAAACTATAGCATTGTTTTTTACCCAAACAGGGTGATTACATTCTTCATTATATGAGCATTTGAGAGGTTCTGGATTATTTGCGTAGTCACATATGTCTTTAAATAGTCTAAAGTATTCATTTTTGATACTATCAGGGTCAAATGGTTGTCCTTTTATAATATTATTTCTTATTATTTGTAAAGACTTATCTAAGCTAAAATCATCTCCTTTTACAAACATAGTGTATGGATTACCATACCGCATACCAGGTTCATTCACTCGTTTGCGAAATAACTCATCAGGTGCATCAGAATAATTCACGAAATCGCATTGTGCCTTAACACTAATCAATTGTGTTAAAGATAATAAAATTAAAAGCAGTCTTTTCATTTTATTAACCAAATTTTATTTTTGAAATCAATCAATTTGATTATACCTTTTTGGTAATTATATAAAACTTGATTTTTATTAGAGTCAAAATAATATCCCTTTATATATTCCTTATTTATTAAAACTGAATCATCATAATTTTTTAATAACTCTAGTGGAAAGGATGAAAGTCCTTTTGTATTCAAAAATAATTTTAAATATGTATAATTAACAGCATTTATAGGTCGATTTAACTTTAAAAAAATAGTTGATAGGTTAGTATCATTAATCGATTGAAAGTTAATTTCAATATTCTGATAATTCATAACACTACTTCTTGGACAATCACCACCACTAATGTTGCTTTTTACACTTTCGTAATATGTGTTTTTACCTTGTCCTATAAGTGTTGCTGTATCACCTGCATCGCTAATAAAAACTAATGTATCTGTGCCTGTATAGGGTATTTTGGCTTTGTTGCTGTCAGGTATATTGTAGTTGGTAATAACATCGCTAAGGTCACCACAGTCGGGTTCTTTAAGCTTGCAAGCTTGTATAAGTATTTGGCTAACTATGATAATGTAAAGTAGTTTTGATTTCATAATGAAAGTATAAGCTTAGTTTTAACAAAGATTAATTAATACCTGCACAAAAGCAAGTTATATTTTGTGTATGCTGCCATGTAATTGGTATAAGTATTCGTTTTTTTGTGATTTTTGGCGGTGGGGTGGTTTATGTGCTGTGGGTTATATGTTGTTGGTAGCAAGATCGTGAAAACAGCCAGAGGCTAATCAATAAGTTCACTAGCGAGACGCTAGCGACTGCGGG
>RGVD01000151.1 GCA_010027395.1 Bacteroidota bacterium | reverse complement strand
TTACTTTTACTAAATCCTCCTCCTTAAATTTCTTTAGATCATCAGGAAATTGTATTTGACTTAGATAGGGACCTGCTTCGATTTTCATTTGGTATAATAACACAATTTATAACAGTTTGTTTAACGACAAACCATTAATATTATGCGGTTAGTGTATTTGTTTTGTAAACTATTTAGAAAAAATAAATATAACTCATTTGATATTTTACAATCTAGCTTCACTAACTATCAAGTCTTTAGGATGTATTGAAAGAACTGGAACTGATGATTGCTTGATCATTTGTTCAGAATATTTGCCCTTGAAGAATGAGGTGAATGAAGTTTCTTGTTCTGTCATCATAATAATCAAACCTGCTTTTTTACTATTACAGTATTCAATTGTGCTTGTGGTTGGATTTCCTCCCATTTTAATTTCAATTGTAGCATCAAGACCTTTGTCACCAAAATTATTTGCCACTTGTCGAGAGTAGTTTTGAAGCAAAACTTCAGCGTCTTTACCACTTTCATTTGTTACCCCAATAACGTGTAGTGCAGAGTGGAAAATGTTTCCAAAGGCCACGGCAAATGGAGCTTTTTGTCTAGTTTCAAAAGAGGTGTCAATAGGAACAATAATGTCTTTAAAATCAAATGCGTTATTACTGCCAGGTATTGTTAATACAAGTTTTTCAACTTGGTCTATAAATTTACATGTATCAGCAAAATTCATCAAACCATTCAAATCAGCATTGTTAGAAACAGAAAAAATTATCAAATCTGGATTTTCGGCTTGTGCAGCTATCAGCATGTCCTTAATGGGCTTATTAGAACTTTGTATTTTCTTGAATTTCAATTGTTCAAAAGTCGAATCAATATGATAATTTCCCTCAGCACATTGCATAGCAATCACCTCAGCATTGTGGGCTTTTGCAATTGTAGCGGCTATATCAATAACCACTGCGGATTTTTGAGGGGTGTCAAAAGCTAAAAGAATTTTGTTAATTGTTAAAGCCATAATGGTAATTTTATTTCGTACAATTTAGCAACTTATAAATAAATTGGCAAAACTTGATGATATTGAAATGCATTTAAATTTGCAATATATTGATTTTCAAGTAATTTATATTATCTACCTTTGAATTCAGGTTTGCGTTTTTCGTTAAATGCCTTAACACCTTCTTTGTTATCTTCACTTCTACCTGCAATTTCCTGGTATTGAGCTTCGCATTCAAGCATAGTATCCAAGTCGCTTTGAAAAGATTTGTTTAACATTTTTTTCATCAATGCAATGGCTTTGGTAGGAGCAATAGAATAATAATCAGTTAATTTTTTCACTTCATTATCTAACTCTTCTGATGCACATATCCTGTTTACCATTCCCCACTCAAATGCTTGCTTAGCCGACACCTTACTACCCATGGTGCCCAATTCGAAAGCCCTTGCCGAACCAACCAATCGTGGTAAAAAATAAGATGAACCTGAATCAAGCACCAATCCAACATTTACAAAAACCTCGATTAATGAAGCATTTTCAGATGCCACAATCATATCACAAGCTAATGCCAATGAACAACCGGCTCCAGCAGCTACACCATTTAATCTGCATATTACAGGTATTGGTAAATTGCGAATGGCCTTTATCATTGGGTTATATCTTTTATCAATGGACTCTCTCAGGCTTCTATTTTCAGCACCAGCAATGGATTTCAAATCTTGTCCACTGCAAAAAGCTTTACCCGCTCCTGTTATAACTAGCACCCTAATCGACTTGTCTTCAAAACTTTGTTGCTCGTTAAAGGCATTAAATACCTCAGGACGATTAAGGGTAAGGGTTGCAATGCCATTAAGGTTATCAAATAAAATGGTTTCGTAGCTCATATTGTTTGGAATTGATTTTGGAGCGAAAATATAAAAAAGCCGAGGTACATCTATATCCTTGATAAAGATTATTTTCTATGGTTAAGAGAAAGTAATGGATGAAGAACCTATTATATTAAAGAATATAAAACATAGGAACAAAACCCACTAAAAGGCCAAGATAAACTTGACTTGAATCATGCGAATTGGCAAATAATCTAGCACTAGAAACCAATCCAATCATGACAAATGTAATTGCAATAAGCGGTCGAAGTTCGGCACCTGTATTTACATAATTCACTATTAACAGCGCTAAAAATGAACCTAGTGTAGCCGTATGAATACTGATTTTATAAAAATAATTTACAATAAAAACAATAGTGAGAACAGCCATGCAAGCCAACAGATAGTTGAGAACGATCGGAGTTGCAGATATTTTAGTGAAATTATAATAATCAAAACCATAAATAAATATGGTTAGCAAATATGGGATTCGTCTTTCTTCTCTATCATGTAGCATAATGGTTTTAATTCTTCCCATGACTTTTAAAACGAAAACCAAAATGATTGGAATTATAGATGTAGAAACAAAAATAAAAATCAAATAAAACCATTTCAACTTGGCTGGCACACCTGAATGAAGCTGAGGAAAAAGAAAAAAAAGAGTAAATAAATTTAAGAGATTTACAAAAGCAGGATGAAATAATACAGAAATGAAGTTATGCGTTATTTTTCTCATTATAAAATTAATATGAGTTTACTTTTGTGCAGCAATTCTACTATTTCTTTTTGAAACATTTGGTGCTTTGCAAAAAACAGATAACATTTGCCTAATATACAAATACATAACTATATGAAAAAAAACGTACTAACAATTTTTGCATTCCTAATTATAGGAATTTATCAAACAAACGCACAAAGGTATCTTATGCCTATATTCGACAGCATTGTAATAACAGACAGTATTCCTTATGGATCTGCTAACAATTACCTTGGAATGAGCACACCGCTTGCAATGGACCTTTACATGCCTAATGGTGATACCGCTACCAAGCGACCATTATTGGTTTTGGCTCATGGTGGTTCATTTATAGGTGGCAACAGAAAGGCTGCAGATGTTGCGAAGGTATGCACCGAATTTGCTAAAAGAGGATATGTATGTGCTTCAATTAAATATAGATTAGGTGTAAACACCAGTAACCCATTAACTCTTGCCAATGAGTTTGCTAACGCTGTTTGGAGAGGTACATTGGACGGACGTGGTGCAATACGTTATTTTTACAAAGATGCGATCATTGGAAATAGTTATAAAATAGACACCAATAATATTTATGTAGGTGGAATTTCTGCAGGTGGTGTTTTAGGATTGCATTTAGCATTCCTAGACAAGGCAACAGAAGCAGGCTCTGCCAATCCAAGCATCGACACCGCAAGCATTGGTGGTATTGAAGGAAGCAGTGGAAATGCAGGCTACAGCTGGAAAGTAAAAGGGGTAATAAACCTTTGTGGTGCTATTGGCTCATCCACTTGGATGAATGACACCAGAAATGCTGGCATTGTTAGTGTACATGGCACCAACGATAATACAGTTCCATTTAAAACCGATTATTTCAAAGCAGGAGTAATTCCAATTGCCTTGCTAAGCGGCAGCTATATAGTTGACTCTGTGGCAAAAGCAAATGGAAACCCAAGTGAATTAAAAATATTCTATGGCCAAGACCATGTACCCTTTTCAGCACAAACCCCAACTGGATTAGCATATATGGATACCACTATCAAATTTGTGGCAGATTTTCTCTACAAGGACATAAAAAGAGTGCAATCAAATACTTCAAGTATCCATAGTAAACTGAGTAATGCTATAGGTTTGAAAGTTTTTCCTGTGCCATCAAAAAGCAGTATAGAAGTTCAGTTTGAAAATAATTATCATACAAATTTTGATGTAGAATTATTCGACCTAAATGGAAAATTACTTTTAAGTCAATCAACTACTTCAAACAAAATGCAGATTGAAAGAAATGACCTAATTAATGGCTTCTATATTCTTAAAATAAAATCTGGCAATTTTGAATGTTTCAAAAAAATAATTTTTGAATAAACATTGATACGGTACTATAAAATTTACGACTTTAAAAGAGATGGCTCAGAGCCACAATTGCTAAATACGCCTCGCACCATTGAAGTGGAAGGCAAGCGTGTGTGTCTTGTTAGACTCAAAGATGGATATTATGCCATTGATGATAAATGTCCACATGCTGCGGGGCGATTAGGTCTTGGTAGTTGTGATGAACATGGGATGGTCATTTGTCCTATACATCGCTACAAATACGACCCAAAGACTGGCAAGGGGCAGCCTGGTCAGGGTGATTACGTTCATCATTATCCTGTTGAAACCAGAGAAGATGGGGTTTATATTGGTTTTTCGAAAAAATGGTGGCAAATATTTTAACAAAACATGAGGTATATTTTGTTACTTTTTTTCTTTCTGAGTATGATAGTTTGCATGGCTCAAAAAAATGATACATTGCTGATAAAACTCTCTGAAAACAATCGTGTGATTGGAGATATTATCAATAAACAATATTCTGTTTTTGACTTAAAAAGGCATTTTAAATCAAAGATTGATTCAATAGAATATAATTTCAACAATCCGAATTTATTGAAAAGTAACAACAAACTCTACCTTGTATCAATGGGTAATAATCAATCGGGGGTGATGCTCATTGCATTACCTGCATATGTTGATAGTATGCCTGATAGAAGATTTAGTTTAAAAGAAAAGCAAATGCATGCCTGTTATTCGAAAATAAAAGGTACCATCTGCGAATTTGATTTTGATGAAATTGGAAATATCATTGGATGTGCTACCATGCAAGGATTTGGAAAAAGTATGGACTGTACTCATAGTATTTTTTTTACTATTCCTGCCTCAATTACAAATATGTATCGATAAAAATCCTGAAATAATTTGAAGCCTGAGACCTATACTTTTTTCGAAAATGTGTATGATGTTGTGAGACTAATTCCTTATGGCAGGGTAACAAATTATGGAGCTATTGCAGCATACCTGGGCTCGGCTCGAAGTAGCAGAATGGTTGGTTATGCCATGAATGCTGCACATAGCTTGGTACCACCTATTGCTGCTCATAGGGTGGTAAATAGATCAGGATTACTTACAGGCAAACATCATTTTGTTGAAAACAGAATGCAAGAATTACTTGAATCTGAAGGCATTAAAGTTACAAACAATCAAGTAGTGGATTTTGAAAAACTCTTTTGGGACCCCATTATAGAATTAGGTATATAGATAAAAACTTGGGTTAAACCCTATAAAGTTTATTTTTGCTAACAACATGATAGAATTACAAGGAGATTTTAACCGGTATTTCAAACAACAGTTAAATACTGTAGAAGAATTTGTCATACCCTTTATAGATGAAGTTAAACCAGTTAGCAAAGGTTTACGATTTTTGGAAGTAGGTTCAGGTTACGGAGGTATATGTAAAGCATTTGCCAATGCAGGTTGCCAAGTTACAGGTATTGAGCTTTGGGATTATGCAAGTGATATTTCCAAAGGTTTTTTGAAAGAAGACATAGAAGCAGGCAAAATTGAAATCATTAACCGCAATGTCTATGACATTAAGATTGGTGAACATGTCAAAGATTATTATGATATTATCTTGTTAAAAGATACCATCGAACACATACACGACCAGGAGAAATTCATGCAACATATCCTTCATTTTTTAAAGCCAGATGGAGTGATATTTTTTGCTTTTCCACCCTGGTGTATGCCTTTTGGCGGACATCAGCAAAGTTTAGATAACAAGTTTCTACATAAGCTACCTTACTTTCATTTGCTGCCAAATTTCATTTACCGAGGCATGATGAAATTAGGTGGAGAAAGCGATGGTCGAATTAGAGATACTATGGAAGTGAAAGAAACCCAAATCTCAATCAATCGATTTGAAAGAATTTCTAAAAAAGCAGGCTTCAAAATTGTAAAAAGAGAATTTTATCTAATCAACCCGAGCTATAAACATAAGTTTGGGGCAACTCCTCGTAAGCAATTTGAATTATTGTCAGCCATTCCCGTTTTACGAGATTTTTTCACAACTACTTGTTATTACGTTCTCAAAAAATCTTAACGAGTGAGTTATCCTTTTTTAAGTCAAATGAAAGAAATCCTCATTACCCCTATCAAAAAAGGCAAGGATGTTTGGATTGCAGACACGGCAAGGGTTTTCGGCCTTGTTAGTCTAGGAGATGAGTGTAGCATTTGGTTTGGTGCCGTATTACGCGGTGATGCTGATAGCATTAGAATTGGTAATAGAAGCAATGTGCAAGAAAATGCTGTAATCCATGTAGACCCCGGATTTCCGGCTATTATTGGTGATGATTGTATAGTTGGTCATGGTGCTATTGTGCATGGTGCCACATTAGCCAATAACGTTTTGGTGGGTATGCATGCCACTATTCTTAATGGCGCTAAAATCGGAAATTTCTGTATCATCGGAGCAAATGCTTTGGTCACAGAAGGAACAATTATTCCAGATTATTCGGTTGTTTTAGGTTCACCAGCCAAAGTGGTGAAACAACTTAGTGATGAACAAATCGAAAAAGTAAAACGAAATGCCCAAGCTTATGTAGACTTAGGCAAAGAGTATATAAAATATTGGGGAAACTAGAAACTTTGCCCTTGGTTTAAAGCTATCAATTCATTTATCGCCATTTATTTATTGCCGTGGGTTTAAACCCACG
>RGVD01000016.1 GCA_010027395.1 Bacteroidota bacterium | reverse complement strand
GTAAATGAATGTTAAATTTCCTTTTACAATTGTATTTTAGATGTTTCAATATAAATTTAAAATATTATATATCAATTGATTATACAACATAATCTATATTTTAATATCACCTGTAAAAGAAGCTACTGCTTTACATTTGTATTTACAAATGTTTATGCTTTACATTTGTATTAAAAATAGGTGCAGATTTGTAAAATAGAGGTTTTACATTTGTATTATATAGCTATAAATCAGATGATTGAAGATATAAATAAACGAGTGATGCATTTGCTTGATGTATATGGATATACCAAGAGTCAATTTGCTTTGGAGGTAGGTATTTCTTTATCAATATTGACACATATAAGCAGCGGCAGAAACAAACCTGGTCTGGATATGATCCAAAGAATTTTGACTCATTTTAAGGATTTAAATCCAGATTGGTTGCTTCTAGGTACAGGTGATTTAAAGCGAGAGAAGCATAAAAATATAGATATATCTAATGAGTTGGAACAACTAAAGCTCGTTTATATCGAATTATCAGGCCTTCAGGAAAGTGTCAACCAAGTCTTAAACTACCATAAAATACTTTATGATGAAATATCCTATTTACATAATTTGAGTCAAAATCTTTCAGCAATGGGTCAAAAACAAATGGAATTAACACAAAAAATCGAGGCCATTGAAAGTAGTATCATATCTAAATTAAAAAAATAGATTTTTAAATTTAATTAATTGATAAACAATAAAATAATCAATTTGTATTTAATTTTAATTTAATTATTGCGCAATCAGGTTTGAATCGTGATTGTCAAAACGTCAGTCTAATTTTATAAACCATCTATAATTTCATTCAAAATTATTTCCAATGTAATTTAATCGCTGAACCTTGAACTACCGCATAAATACAATCTTAAAGATTACTAATTAGACTATTATACAAATTTTTGATAATTTTAATATCTAAATCTTGTTTTGTTACTAATATTATCATTATTTTACAATCCAAAATAACAATTTTAGATAATGGCGAATTCTCTTATTACATATTTAGGTGCAAATATCAGAGCTTTACGAAATCGCAAGAAGCTAAGTCAAGAAATTTTAGCTAATGAATTGACAATAAGTAGAGCAAAATTAAACAGCTATGAAAATGGTATTACCCAAAATCCACCCATTGAGTTTTTATTAAAACTATCCGATTATTTCAATATTGGTATTGATTATTTGATAAAGCATAATTTGAATACTTTATCCGAATTACAGATCCGTCAACTAGAAGAAGAAAAAGACTATATTAAAGGTGCGAAATTGCGAATCCTATCAGGTACAGTAGATAAGTTCAATCGCGACAATATTGAATTGGTTCCATTTAAGGCCAAAGCTGGCTATGCAGTTGGCTATAGCGACCCCGAATATATCGCATCATTACCTACTTTTCAATTGCCTTTTTTGTCGCCCGAAAGAAAATACAGAGCCTTTCAAATAGATGGTGATTCTATGTTGCCTATCAAGCATGGCTCATATGTGATTGGTGAATATGTGTTAAATTGGGAGGATATAAAAAGTGGCCAAGGTTATATTATAATTACCAGAGAGGAGGGGGCTGTTTTTAAAATTATCCAAAATAATATTAATAAGACTAGAAAACTTCAACTGATTTCATTAAATCCTTTGTTTAATCCATACGAAGTTGAAATTGGAGAAGTGAGAGAAGTTTGGAAATTCATAAATTATTTTAGTAGTGAACTTCCGGATGCCAAAGCTGGAGAAGATAATAATATTATGCACAGGCTGTTAAGCCTTGAAAACGAAATTAAGAGCTTGAGAAGCACAAGCAATTAATAATTTGATTGATTACAACCCTAAAGTATGAGGATGGTTAACCATCTTCATACCATAAAGGGTTTCCGTTTTACTTTCTAAATTCTTTTAAAACACAAATAAAAATGATATGCTTGCATAAACAATATCATTTGTCTTGGCCTTACAAAAATTTTATCAAAAAGAAGTATTAGAAGCAGGTTGTGATGAAGCAGGTAGAGGTTGTTTGGCAGGAGCTGTGTATGCCGCGGCAGTTATTTTAGACCCTAAGAAATCTATTAAAGGTTTGGATGATTCAAAAAAGCTCAACGAAAAGCAGCGTAATGATTTGCGTCTAGAAATTGAGGAGAAAGCACTTTGTTTTGCAGTGGCTTCTTACGATAACAAACAAATTGATAAGGTGAATATCTTGAGAGCCTCTTTTCTCTCAATGCATTTAGCAATTGATGGGCTTAGCAATAGCCCGGGTTTATTATTGATCGATGGAAATAGGTTTATTCCTTATTTGAATATTAAGCACCTATGCATAGTAAAAGGTGATGCCAAAATGCAATGCATTGCAGCCGCATCTATACTAGCTAAAACCTACAGGGATGACTATATGAAAAAACTACATGAAGCTTTCCCGATGTATGGCTGGGACAGAAACAAAGCTTATCCAACCCAAGAGCATCGAGATGCTATAGAAAAGTATGGCATTACTCCCTATCACAGATTGAGTTTTACACTGCAAAAAAAACAGTTGGATTTATTTTAACTTGGTAATATATGGATATTACAATCAAACAAAAAGAGGAGTTGTTCATGATTTTAAGGCAACGTTTTGAGAAAAATATGAGCAGGCATGAAGGTATTTCCTGGTCGGACGTTCAAGCCAAATTAGAATTAAATCGTGAGAAAATATATCCGCTTTTTATGATGGAAATTTCAGGCGGAGAACCCGATGTGATAGATTATGATGCTAAAAGCAGCGAATATGTTTTTTGTGATTGTTCTCCTGAAAGTCCCAAAGGTAGAAGAAGTTTATGCTACGACAGAGAAGCCTTAAACGCACGAAAAGAAAACAAACCACAAAACAGCGCAGTAGATATGGCCACAGAAATGGGCATTCAAATTTTGAATGAAGTACAATATCGTAAACTGCAACAATTAGGTAGTTTTGACACAAAAACATCCAGTTGGATCGAAACCCCCACATCAGTTAGAAACCTGGGCGGTGCCGTTTTCGCAGATTATAGATATGGTCAGGTGTTTGTTTATCATAATGGTGCCGATTCATACTATGCATCAAGGGGTTTCAGAGGTATTCTACTGGTTTAATCTTGTAATAGAAACAATGAAAGATATGAATGAAAAAGTCAATTTCTATTTTGAAAAAGAGACTAGGTGGCAGGAAGAAATTAAACAGTTGAGAGCTATTGTGCTTGAATGTAATTTAATTGAAGAGTTAAAGTGGGGGACACCCTGTTATACATTAAATGGTAGTAATATTGTTATCATTCATACTTTTAAGGTGTATTGTGCATTCTTATTTTTCAAAGGGGTTTTGATGAAAGATGAAAAAGGAATTTTGATTCAACAAACTAAGAATGTACAAACAGCAAGGCAAATTCGTTTTACTAGTTTGAAGGAAATCAACCTCCTGAAAAAAGATTTGAAAGCATATATTTTTCAGGCGATAGAGATAGAAAAATCAGGTGCTAAAGTGGAGCTAAAAAAGGTAACTGAGTTCGATATGGCTGAAGAGTTTCAAACGAAATTAGATGAAATACCATCATTAAAAAAGGCATTTGAGACCTTGACGTCTGGCAGGCAAAGAGCTTATCTACTTCATTTTTCTCAACCTAAACAATCTCAAACGAGAGAATCAAGGGTTGTTAAAAGTATCCCCCAAATTCTTAATGGCAAAGGTTTAAATGATATTTAGAAACCTAAAAAGCAAGTACTAATATTTCTGCACTTCATCATAAAAAAATTCAAGTGAAACACCTGCTTTTTTTAACATTTCTTCACTTTCCCCTCCAGCATGGTATTTGCGCTCACAAACTACTCGTTTTATGCCACAATTAATAATGAGCATGGCACAAACTCTACAAGGGGTCATTCTGCAATATAATGTTGCACCATCCAAAGCCACGCCATTTTTTGCTGCTTGGCAAATCGCATTTTGTTCAGCATGCACAGTGCGAACGCAATGTTCAGTGATGCTATCATCCTCGTGAATCATTTTCTTCATTTGATGACCTACTTCATCGCAATGGGGCAAGCCAATGGGAGACCCTACGTAGCCTGTAACAAGTAATTGGTTGTCTCGAGCAATCACGCAACCACTTCTGCCTCGGCCGCAAGTGGCTCGTTTACTGATGGCCTCCATTACTTCCATGAAATACTCATCCCATGTGGGGCGCACATATTTTTCTTCTTTAATGCTCATGCTTAAAATTATAATGAATCTAAAATTGTATCAATTTGTATATATAATTCATCAAATGTTCCATTATTTTTAAAATGGTGATCAGCTAATTTCATACAAGCGCTGAGGTTTTGCTTGTTGGGGTCGTTTGATGTCATTTCTCTATCTTCATTTTCAGAGAAAGTTTCAAATGAAACCATATCTGTTTCAGAACCCCTTAACAGAATACGATTATACCTTATTTGCCTTTCAGTATCAACAGAAAACAAATAAAAATCGCCTTTCGTTTTAAGTGCATTTACCTCTCCAACCGTTCTAATACTTTCAATGATGCAATTTGAACCGCTTTCTTGGGCTTCTTTTAACAACTCCTCTGCAATATAGCTTGGTCCATTGTCAGCCCTTAATTGATTAGCTGTTTGAACCATAGTATCTCTATTCACTTCATTGCCTTCAGCTTTTATTGCTTTTATCAAATATGCTCGCACCGAAAAATGCTTAAACCCATGTCGACTTGTTAGATAGTCAACAATGGTGCCTTTTCCAGCACCTAAAGTTCCTGTTATTCCTATTATTTTCACTTGTTAATGGTTAATCAATTTCGAAGTAATCCAATTCTTTTGAAAAGGTTTCTTTTACATAAATTGCTGCAATAAGCGACAATAAAATGCAAACACCGCCCACACTTAAGGCTGCATAACCCACACCAACCATTGGGATTAAACCATGAAAAGATTGAGTAATTGGAACGGTAGCACCTCTCACAAAATTAGGAGCTGTGTTGGCAACTGTACTTCTAAGATTGGTTCCAAATTGTTCAGATGCCACAGTAACAAATAATGCCCAGAAGCCAGTGCTAGCGCCTAATAAGAAACACATAAAATGAAACCAATCTAGGCTTACATTAAATTTAAAAAGGTATAAGCTTACTGATGCACTTAGTATGGCTATATAAATATAAATAACTTTTTTTCTACTTTTTAAAAATTGGCTCAAAGCGCCACTCAATAAATCTCCCACTGATAAGCCAATATAACTCCACATCACACTGTCGCCTACGATTACCTCCCCGTCAGTTACACCAACATATTTAGCAATCACATGACTTTGGTTAATTAACACACCTACTACAAACCAAATAGGAAGTCCAATGGCTACAGAGGCAATGTATTTAAATGCTCTCTCTTTACTGCTAAATAATTGAAAGAAATTTCCTTTTTGAAGGTTTTGCCTTCTCATACTTTTAAACATGCCACTCTCAAAGGCCCCAACCCTAAGTAATAGGAGGAAAATGCCTAATAATCCTCCAACAATATAAGCCATTTGCCAGGCCTTCATATCCAATTCAAAATATTCGGCAATATCTCCGCCACTGCCACCAACAAGTCGGGCTGCTACTCCTCCAAGGGCTCCAAAAGTTACAATTACCATGGTTCCCCAACCGCGATTTTCTTTATCCATGCTTTCTACAACCAAGGTGATACCAGCACCAAGTTCACCTGCAAGCCCAATACCTGCAATTACACGGCAAATGGCATAACTAGTGGTATCTGTAACGAAAGCATTGGCAAGATTGGCAAGAGAATAGAGTAGGATAGAGCCAAATAACACTTGGATTCGGCCTTTTTTATCACCTAAAATGCCCCATAAAAGGCCGCCAATAAGCATTCCGGTCATTTGCCAATTAAAAAGAGAAACATCGTATTGTTGAAGAATATCCCCAGAAAGTCCCAATGTTTCGAGGCTTTCTTTTTTTACTACATTAAATAAAACGAGATCATAAATATCTACAAAGTAACCTAAGGCAGCTACTACTACTAATGTCCAAGCATTTTTTCCGTTATTCATATTGGCTAAATATGTTCACAATGTATAAAAATTGGAAAAACAAATGAAAAATACTTTTTTAGGTTGTTGAAAATGGGTCAAAATGTAGCCCATACAAAGTGCTGCGAAAGAGATTCGAACTCTCACACCCTAAGGCACCACCCCCTCAAGATGGCGTGTCTACCAATTCCACCACCGCAGCTTTTGCTTAATTACTTAAGCAATAACTAAGCGGCTTTAACTGTAATTTTGTTTTTTAATTTTAAAGCTTTGCGGCTACGTTTAACGCCAAATGAACCAATTTTCATTTTGCCTTTTTTTGAGCGAGTGTCACCTTTTCCCATAATATTATTTGTTTATTGAATTAGTCTGTAAAAGTAGGCCTTTTTGTTAGAAATAAAAATAGTAATAACACAAGTATTGCTAAACACTTTGTTCTGTGAATGTAAATAAACGATATTCGGCTACTTGATAAGCGAGAATAAGATAGAAACTGCCTCTGTGCTTGCTGAAAAACTATCCACTACCGATTGGAAATCGATAACAAAAGCTGTTAAAATAAACGTTAAGAAAACGATTAACATGTACCTGAATAAAACTCCAATTTGTAACTCTTGCATAACTTTTGCGTTTATTTGTAATCCAAAAGTCTACCAATTAGTATTGAAGAGAAAGGGCTTTTCCTTTACTTGGTGGATAATCTACTTTACTAGTCATAAAATTATATAAGTAACATAAAATGTTGAAAAACGAAATTAACAAAATTATCAACAATAGACTACTAATTGCGACACAGCAAAAAGGAGCTGAGTTAACCAGTATTTTTTCAAAGGATAAAAACTTTGAATTCTTATGGCAAGCAAGGGCTGAGGTATGGTCAAGACATGCACCCATCTTATTTCCTATAGTTGGCAAATTATCCCAAAATAAAACCTTGTATCAAAATGAGATATATTCTCAAAATCAACATGGATTTGCGAGGGATTTACCGTTTGAATTAACGGAAATATATGCCGACCTGTTGGTTTTTAAACTTGAGTCGTCTGAGTTTACAAAGAGCCAATTTCCCTACGATTTTTGCCTTTTTGTAGAATATCAGATTATTGAAAATAGCCTGATAATTACCTATAAAATTCACAATACAGATAGCAAACCTATTTACTATACAATTGGTGCACATCCGGGCTTTGCATTACCTGTTCATAAGCTAAACGAATACGTAATAGAATTTGAGCAAAAGGAGGAGCTTAGAAGACATTTATTAAGTGATGGTCTATTCAATGGAGATACTGAAATAATTGGACTTGACACAAATTCAATTCCATTAAGCACATCTCTTTTTGATAAGGATGCCATTGTGTTTAAGCATCTGAAATCATCATGGGTTAAGCTCAAACATTTGCACAGTAATTATGAAGTAAAAATGAGTATAGCCGGGTGGCCATATCTAGGTATTTGGACAAAAGCGGGTTGTGAAGAATTTATCTGTCTTGAACCATGGCAAGGATTGGCTGACACCGTTGGTTTTACAGGTGATGTCAGCGAAAAGGAAGGAATGAGGAAACTAGATGTTGGTGCTATTGAAAGCTTTAGCTATACGATTGAATTCGCTATTTAAAAAGTTCATTCAAGACCTTTTCTCTATAAGAAAAAATCTCTTTCACGCGTTTGTCAACGAATAAAATATGTAGGAGAGGGGCTAATATCCAACCTTTGGAAAGATAGGTAATCCTGTCAATCATAACTGTTTTGCCTTCTTCTTCAGTAAAAATATGTTCGTGATACCACTTGGTATATGGTCCTTTCAATTGTTGGTCAGCAAACTTATAAGGTGGATTCCACTCACATATTTCAGTTTTCCAATTAAAGGGAATGCCACTTAATTTTATTCTATAATCAATCATTGCCCCTTTTTTCATAGCAATGGGCGAAGGAGTTAATATTTTAAATTGCAATTCACTCGGTGTAAGTTTGTTTAGATTTTCAGCTTTACTAAAAAAAGTAAATACTTCATCCAAAGGTTTGTTTATACTTGTTTTATATTCCAGTATGCGTTCATTCATATCCTATAAACGAGGGATTGCATAGATTGTTTTGATGTTTTTTTGTGAAGTTCAGAGGCAATACTTAAATCTTACAAGCAAAAGGCATAAACTTGCAGCATGAATTATTTGAGGGCAGAAAACCTAGCTAGAGCATTTGGTGAAAGGGAATTATTTAAAAACGTTACACTTACTGTAGATAAAGGGGAGAGGGTAGCTCTGATTGCCAAAAATGGATCAGGTAAAACATCTTTATTAAATATACTTACCGGTCAAGATACGCCAAATGAAGGTTCTGTTACCATTGATAAAAATGTAAATTGGGCTTATTTAGAGCAAGAGCCTCAGTTTAATAATGCCGATTCAGTGGCTGAAGCTGTGTTTAATGCAGATAGTATTTTGCTCAAAACAGTTGCTACTTATGAAAGCATCATGGAGGCATTGGAGGAGAAGCCGGACGATGAGAACCTTCAAAACCAATTAACCCAAGCTATGGAGGAAATGGACAATCACTCGGCATGGGATATTGAGGCGAAAGTGAAGAACATTTTAACCAAACTGAGCCTTCATCATCATTTAAACAAAAATGTGACGGAATTAAGTGGTGGTCAAAAGAAGCGATTGGCTTTAGCAAGAATTCTCATCCAAAATCCTGATTTTATTATAATGGATGAACCCACCAATCATTTGGATATTCAAATGATTGAATGGCTTGAGGGGTATTTGAAATCGCAACAAGTTAGTTTGCTATTGGTTACCCACGACAGGTATTTTCTTGATAATATTTGCACTGAAATTGTTGAATTGGACAATGGTCAACTATATACCTACAAAGGCAATTATGCTTATTTCCTAGAAAAGAAAGCCATGCGCGAAACCTTTCAAGAAAAGGAAGCAGATGCCGCACGTAAATTAATGCGTAAGGAATTGGAGTGGATGCGCAAACAACCTAAAGCTAGAACCACCAAATCAAAAAGCAGAATTTCTAGTTTTTATGAAACCAAAGAAAAAGCAAGTTTTAGAAATGATACAAGCAAGGTAGAAATTGTGATGCAAATGAATCGTTTGGGGACTAAGATTCTTGAAACTCATCAAGTGGAAAAGAAATTTGGAAACCAAAGTATTGTTAAAGATTTTACCTATCTCTTTAAACCAGGCGAACGAATTGGAATTATTGGTAAAAATGGAGTTGGAAAATCTACTTTTTTAAACATGCTATTGGGTTTAGAAAAGCAAGATGGGGGCAGAATTATCAAAGGTGATACAGTTAGATTCGGTTATTACTCGCAACAGGGAATGCAAATTTCTGACGATAAAAGAGTAATAGAGGTTATTACCGATATTGCCGAATACCTCGAGGTGGGCAAAGGGCAGAAGCTAACCGCGACAACTCTATTAAAGATGTTTTTGTTTGATGCTAAAAAGCAATATAACTTCGTTAGTGTATTAAGTGGCGGTGAGAAACGCAGGTTGTATCTATTAACAGTATTGATGAAAAAGCCAAATTTCTTGGTGCTTGATGAACCTACTAATGATTTAGATATTGATACCTTAAATGTACTTGAAGAATTTCTTGAAAGTTATGAAGGTTGCTTATTGGTGGTAACCCATGATAGGTATTTTATGGACACCTTGGTTGATTCTTTGTTAGTGTTTGAAGGAGAAGGATTTGTGAGGCCATTTAATGGTAATTACCAAGATTATTTGAATGAGCTTGAAGAAAAGAAACAATTGGCCAGCCAGTCTAATTCAAAACCTGTAAACAATACAATTATACAACAAGCAGCTAGCCCAACAATAGCGCTGAAAACTGAGGCTAAGAAGCTAAGCTACAAAGAACAACGCGAACTCGAATTATTAGATAAAGAAATGTCTACTATGCAAAAGCGAAAAGCTGAGTTGGAAAATTTATTGAGTTTGGGCACTGATAGTACTGAAGAAATAAGGCTGTGGGGGGAGGAGTTGCTCGGAATCATTCAATCTTTGGAAGAAAAAGAACTCCGCTGGTTGGAATTGAGTGTGTAAGACCGAAACCAAAGAATTTGGTACAATGATTGAATAATGTTGAACAAATTCTAAACACTAAAGTCTAATTGAAGCCAAATTATTTAATAAAAACTTTTCTTTGTCATTTGAATTGAACCTTTTGCCAATTACTTTTGTCTAAATATTATAAAAATTAACTTTAAATGAAAAAAATCCTGATTTTAATAGAATAGCAGCATTAACGAAGTAGGAGATGCTAAGAAAACTATTTTTGAAGATGCTAAAAAAGCCATTGATCAAGCAGCCGTAAACGAAGAAACCAAAAACGACTTGAAAATGTGGTTTTATAAAGCTTTGATTTATGATACCATTTACCATAACCCAACTTATGCGGCAATGGATACAGATGCTGTTGAAAAAAGCACTGTTGCTTACAAAAAATGTTTGGATTTGGATACTAAGAAGAAATATGAAGAATATTGCACCATAGGAATTTTAAATGGCGCCTTTGCTTGCTATAATCAAGCTGTAAATTCTTCAAACTATGATGTATCGGTTAAGTTCTACAAGTTAGTAGCTGATATTATTCCTTACGATAAGGATAAACAATTGGCCAAAAACAATTTATCTGAGAAAAATATTTACTACAATTTGTCAATTACGGCATTAAGATCAGAGAAGAAGTCTGATGCAAAAGTGTTTCTGAAAAAATTAATGGATCTTAATTATAACGACCATTTGATTTATGCCTACATGAGCAATATTTTATTGGAGGAAAAAGATACCACAGCTGCTTTGGATTACATTGATAAGGGCCGTAAAGTTTTTCCTTCAGAAAAAGATTTAATCAATTTAGAATTAAACATATATATGGCTCAAGGAAAGCAAGATGTTTTGATAAATAAACTGAATGAAGCCATTGAATTGAATCCTGAAAACCACGAGTTGTTATATGTTAGAGGTAATGTGAGCGATAATTTAGCGGCTAATATGCAAACTAAATCAAAGCTCGCGAGAGATTCTTCGGCCTTTTACAGCAAAAAAGCAAAAGGAGAGAAAGTGCCTTCAAAAAAGATAGCCTATATGGCCAGTGCCAAGCAGTACAAAACTGATTCAGAGCAATTTATTAAAGAAGGTAAAGTGAAGTCTGCAAGTGCAGAAGCCGATTACAATAAAGTGATTGAATTAAGTCCTGATTATTTAGATGCATATTACAATTTAGGCGCTTTGACCAATAATAAGAGCACTGAAATTGCCGAGAAAATAAATGCAATCAACATTAGTGGCTTAACACAGCAAGAATACGATAAGAAAGTAGCTGTTTTCAAAAAAGTACAAGATTCAGTTTTAAATGTGGCTTTGGGTTATTTTTCGAAAGCATTGGAATTAGCAGAAGCAAAACCTGATGATACACCTGATAAAGAGAAAGAGAAAAAATCATACATGGCTGATATTTTATTTTCAATGCAACAGGTTTATGCAAACTTGGGGGATGAGAAAAGAGCAGTTGAAGCTAAGAAGAGAAGATCGCAATACGAAAACAAATAAGAAAGAAAGGAATAGCAATATTCCTTTCTTTTTAAACTATTTATTTAACATAATATAAATTATAGGTAAAATTTAAGTTCCTATAAAACTAGGCTTATTATTATTTAGCAAGCTCATATTGCGATAAAAGATAATTAAATATGATATAATAATCTATGGCCAATTAGCTACCACCCTGCGTTGATTGACAAATAAATTATTTAACTATTTGCTTAACTAATAATTGATTTAGCTCTAAAATCTGACTTTGTAATTCATGTAAATGTTCACCTTGATGATGTAGGATAAAATCCACTTTTTCATGAAGCATCCTAACCTCCAATTCAGATTTCAGATTTACTTTATAATCATTTTTCGACCTCATTCTATCTCTGCTTTCCTGTCTATTTTGACTCATCATAATAATGGGCGCTTGCACAGCAGCAATGCACGATAAAACCAAATTAAGCAAAATAAAAGGATAAGGATCAAAACTTGGATTGGTTAAAATAACAGAATTAGCAAGTATCCAAGCCATTATTACCATGAAAAAGGCGATAATAAAGGCCCAACTCCCACCAAAACTCGCAATTTTATCACTGAGCTTCTCGCCATACGAGCTATTACTTTGCTCATCGGCTAAATCAGCTGAAAGCAACTCATCCGCATTTATACTATCCATCACCTCATTTTCTAGTTTAGTCAACGCACCTTTTTCATCCGCAATCTGCAAACGAAGTTGCTCGGAGCGCAATCCCAAATAAGCATCTATTGAAATAAATTCACCTTGATTTATTGTCATCCCTTTGCTTTTAATAAAATCCATTAATGAATCGCCAATGCTATCACTTGGCTTCAATTGCGAAATGGAATAAGGTTTATGATTGATAGCACAATTAAATTTGGTAGTACTCATTTTTAAAAATTTAATAATTGAAGCAAGTTATGGAAAAAGAAATACGCTTTATTTTTATCTGGTTTTTTAATAACAACTTAAATCTATCTTTATATTTTTCAGGATTTCGCATTAAAACAATTGTCGATAGAATCCTTGGGTTTTAACACTATCAACCGCTTACACATGTATGCCTGTTGTTTTCTTTTTATTTAAAATAAAATACTTTATTGATTAGTCATTTTGAAATTAGCGAGAGGAATTATCAAAAGCTTGATGCAAGTTACAAAAATCAATAAGATACTTTGTGGAATTTTAGCAACAACTATTGTATCTACCAAACAAAGACATAGTTAGATAGCTTTGATTTATAAAACAAGAATAAACAAATCTTGTTGCTATTTTAGAACAATGCAAGAATAAACTACATTTGAACCTGTATTTTTTTACCTAATGAACATAGAGAACTTAAACAATGTTTTAGGCTATTGCGATAGCCTTGTAAATTATAAACGAAGAAAAACATTAACCGTTAAACTAGGTGATATGATGCTTGGCAGTGAACATCCAATTTTGCCGCAAAGCATGACTACTACTGATACCATGGATACAATGGGTTCAGTTGATCAGATAATTCGAATGGTAAATGCAGGTTGTCAATTGGTGCGACTTACTGCTCCAAGTATAAATGAAGCTCAAAATTTAGCTGAAATAAAGAAAGAATTGCAAAAGCGAGGGATTAAAGTTCCCTTGGTGGCAGATATTCATTTCACCCCAAATGCCGCTGAATTGGCTGCCAAAATTGTAGAAAAAGTGCGTGTGAATCCTGGCAACTATGCAGACAAAAAGAAATTTAATCTAATTGAATACACTGATGCTGATTACCAAGAGGAATTGGAGAGAATAAGAGAAAAATTTACTCCATTAGTGAAAATTTGCAAAGAATATGGAACTGCTATGCGAATAGGCACCAATCATGGTAGTTTAAGTGACCGCATTATGAGCCGCTATGGTGATACGCCTCTTGGAATGGTTGAAAGTGCAATGGAATTTTTGAGAATTTGTGAAGATGAGAACTATCACAATATTGTCTTATCTATGAAATCTTCAAATCCGCAGGTGATGGTGCAAGCATACAGGCTCTTGGTAAAAACCATGAAAAATGGACTTGCAAAACGTAACATGCCAAATGGAGATGATTTATCAGGAGCATATCCATTACATTTAGGTGTAACAGAAGCCGGAGATGGTGATGACGGAAGAATAAAATCAGCCCTTGGAATTGGCACTTTACTTGAAGATGGTATAGGAGATACTGTTAGGGTTTCTTTAACAGAAGACCCGGAATTTGAAGTACCAGTAGCTAAAAAATTGATTGCTAGATATGAAAAACAAACTGAAAATATTTCAAAAAAAGACGAAACTTATCATTCATTCTTTAATCCTTTTTACTACACAAAAAGAGAAAGTATAGAAGTTTATAATATAGGGAAAAGTCAAGTGCCGCGAGTAATTGCCAATTATGCGACATTTGAAAAAGTTAATCCTGAAGACCTAAAAGCAATTGGTCATTTGTATGATGCAAACTTAGACAAATGGCATATGAGTGATATGGGCGCAGATTATATTTACTTAGGAAAAACCAAGGTTGATTTTATGTTGCCAATGGGCCTTAAAGCCATTTATGATATTGATACTTGGAATGTAGTTTCTGATAAAAGTAATGCATACCCAATGCACAATGCCAGCGAGTTTTTAACTAATTTTAGCTCTTCATCAAAAACCTTAAATTTTGTAAAAGCCAATACGAATGAGATAAATGATATTTTTTTAAATAAACTTAAAGAACATAAAAATTTGGTTTTGATTCTTTGCAATGATGAAAATAAACCAATGCGTGAGTTTAGAAGTGCATTTTTAAAATTACAATCACAACAAATAAATAATCCGGTTATCATCAACCCTATTTACCATGAAGATGAAGAACACTTTATGCTTTTTGCCTCAACAGATATTGGCGCATTATTGATTGATGGATTTGGAGATGGTTTGTTAGTTGATGCTTCCCAAGTCTCAATGAATAGGGTTAATGAAATTTGTTTTGGTATCTTACAGGCGGCAAGAACACGTATTTCCAAAACTGAGTATATAAGCTGTCCAAGTTGTGGTCGCACCTTGTTTGATTTACAAGAAACAACAGCAATGATTAGAAAAAGAACAGACCATCTTAAAGGTATTAAAATTGCAATTATGGGTTGCATAGTAAATGGACCTGGAGAAATGGCTGACGCTGATTATGGATATGTTGGAAGTGGCATTGGTAAAATCACTCTTTACAAAGGCAAAGAAGTGGTAAAGCGAAACATACCTAGTGAAAACGCTGTAAATGAACTGATAGACCTAATTAGGAACAATGGTGATTGGGTAGAAACCGTAATTTAGTCTACTATTTCGGTAAATTTTCTAGCAAAGCATACAAATGTTATAAAAACATTGACTTTGGATTATATTGCCTCATCATTTGTCTCGTTATGAATAAAAGATTACTTTATTTATTTTTATTTATTTTCCCTTTGTGGACTGCTGCCCAGAATTGCGCTATACAAGTTAGCAATTCTGTTGTTTGTCTGGGTAATACTGTTTCTTTCACTGTTACTTACAATACAGGTTTAACCGTTCAAAGTTTTAATTGGAATTTTGGTGATGCCACAGTTGGAACAGTATCACTGAATAACTCACATTTATATCTAGCCCCTGGCGTTTATACACCTACTCTGCGCATTGTTTTCACAAATGCTCAAACCTGTGATGTGATATCACCTACCATTACCGTTTTTAGGAAACCAAATGCCAAGTTTAACTTCACATCACCCAAAATACAATGCAATAAGGATAACCAAATTTGTATAAAGGATTTATCTACTAAGGGTCTGAATAGCCTTGGTATTAAAAGTAGATTGATTTTATGGGATGATGGAACTTTTATTAATAATTCAGATATTTCAACAACAGATTATTGTCATAGTTATTCTGATCCATTTGGTCGCAAGTACTCCATAGTGCTAGAAATTACGGACAGCAACAATTGCATAAGTCGACTAGAAAAAACCGATTCAGTTATCATATTTACTGCTATGCAATCCCTAAGTTTTAGCGTAGTAACAACTGGTAAATGCGACACTGTCTTTGCCACTTTTGTTAATACGAGTCAATTTCCTCAAAGCCAAGCAAAAAAAATATATTGGGATTTTGGTGATGGAATCATCGATTCCTCAGGAGCAAAATGGACGAATCTAAAACATACTTATGCAAAAACAGGTAAATTTATTCCTAAACTCACCATCGTAAATATTGATGGTTGTTCTCTTGTTTTTGAGGGTGAACAAATCAAAAACGTTAAGCTTGGCAGTAAAATCAACATATCAAATTCAAGTAAATGTTTCAGTAAACTAAACTATTTATTTACTCCCGAGGACCCGGACCCTGATATAAATTATACCTGGAATATTTTAAATCAAAACGATATCATTTTTGAAACAACAAATAATCCAACCTACTCTATCTCGAATTCCAATAAAGATAAATTTTCATGTGGTAAGTATAAAATTCGACTCTTAATGAGTTATAAAAATTGTTCAAAAACATTAGATACAGTCTTTGAAGTACTTGGTCCTATTTCTAGAATTTATGATGGAAGCAAACCTCCTCAAAACCTAAACCAATGTCATGGAAATGATACTGTATTTGTTATAACACCTAATCTTGATGGCTCTTGTTATTATAATAATGCTATTAAAAGACTATGGGACTTTGGAGATCCCTTTGCCCCACCTTGCACACTAGATACAAAAAATAATATTAACATAGGCCTTAATTGCAGGTATTCTAAAGATTCAATTAGAGTAAAACACCTTTTTAATGCCACAAAAGATCAGTGTTATAAAATGTCCTTAACTTTAAGCGATATGAATACTGGATGTTTGAGTGTAGATAGTGTAAATATTAGTTTAACGCCTCCCAATGCAAAACCTGGACCACTTGAAACGCCAAAAAGAAAGGGGTTAATTTGGAAAGGGAAACCATGCATAGGTTCGGCAATAGAATTTGATTTTACAGAAACACTTCCCACATGTTCTCGAAATGCCACTTGGATTATGGCTGATTCAGCTGATTCTAAAGGTAAGTGGATAATAGTTGACTCAACCAAATATACTTTTCCAATAACTTACTCGAAAATTACTGACCCTAAAGGTTGGGTTACCGTTGGATTAATTATTAAAAATGGTAGCTGCTATGATACAGCATGGTATCACAACCTGCTAAATATTATTGAGATTAAGCCGGCCATTGATGTGAAGGTTATTGGTACTTGCCAACCTTATACTTTAAAACTAAATGCAAGAGATAGTATTCAAGATAGCCTTACACAAGCTTTATGGTATGTAGAAGGGAATTTAATTTCTAATCAATTTTTTGCCAAAACTGATTCGATAATAAAATCATGTTCCAAAGTTATTAGTAGCCAAGGTCTTTATTCGATTTCACTTCAATTAATTAATAGAAAAACTTGTACTGAAAGATTTGACACCACCATTAGTTTAGGATTTCAAAAATCAATTAACTACTCCAAGCCCATTTTATGTTTAGGTGATTCTGTTCAATTGCTCGATTCGGTAAATTACTTTAATTCAAATACTAATTTTTGGGGAGATACAAGCAGGGCTTCACATGGAAAAGAAAAAATGTGGTGGCAAATTAATAAAAGTGGATTTATTTATACAGGAGGCAAACCCAAATTCTATTTGAATAAGGTTGGTAATTATACCATAACACTAATAGCTAAAGATAGCTTAAATTGTTTTGATACGCTTGTTAAATCTGATCCATTAAAAATAGCTGATTTAAAAGCGTCCATTAAAAATATGCAGCAACTCTATGTTTGTGCTCCAAAAGTAGCCTTATTTTCAGACTCAAGTTTTGTGGTTGATTCTTCTGCCTTATATGGTGATGCAGCATACGCGAGTATTATTAAAAAAACTTGGAATTTTGGAGATAATAAAGATGAAGCATTTGTTGATGAACCTATTCACGAATATACTGCCAATGGAAAATATGAGGCCTATATAGCCATTGAAGCAGACAATGGCTGTTTAGATACCGCCTACATGAATATTGAATTAAGAGGTCCAAACCCATCTTTTGGCATTTTGAAAGGTGATACTTTTGGTTGTAATCCTGTTAGCATTACCTTGAAGAATACAACAGGAAGACAAATAAACGATTGGATTTGGACAGCAAGAGGCCCTGTAAACTCAGTAATTTCAACCCAAAAAGACACCAATGTAACATTTGTATTTAGCCAAGCTGGGATATACAAACTTCGTTTGTATGGTAGCGAAAATGTATTCAACCCAGTTACAGGTAACTTCCAAAATTGCGTTGCTTCTTTTCCTGATTCATTAAATCCAAATTCTCAAAAGTTCCTCGTGAGGGTTGTTGATAGGCCTTATTTGAGTTTCACAGCACCTGATACGGTTTGTGTAAACGAGAGGTTCAATATTGTCTCAAGTATTGATCCAGTCTATGGAAATTACACTTTGGATTTTGGTGACAATAGCACTCGTTTTGCGGATACATCAGAGAAAACAATCATAACTTCATATATTAAGCCAGGGTCTTATCTAATCAAATTAATCGGGCACACAACACAAAATATTTCTTGTATTGACACGCCTAGTAAAACTGTTTATGCGCAAAGTGTTAAAGCAAATTTTACCATTGATGAAAGTAAAAATCCGATATTCAATTTTAATAATTCAAGTATTGGAGCGACTGAATTTAGCTGGAATTTTGGGGCTCCAGCAGCAGGAAGTCAAAATACATCAAAAGATGAAAATCCAAGTTTTGATTACAGCAATTTTTTATCTTCTTCAGACAGTGTAAAAATATGCTTGGCAGTTGCAAGTACTAGAGGATGCAGAGATACAATTTGCAAGAAAATATACCCTTTCAGCAAGGGAGTTAAACTATATAATGTATTTAGCCCAGATGGTGATGGTAAAAACGATGCTTTAGATTTTGACTTAAAAGGAATCGGCAAATACGAATTAAATATTTACAATCGATGGGGTGATTTGGTGTTTGAGTCAAGTAAAGATGGGCTTGGAAATGACGGCAATAACTGGAATGGAAAAGTTCAAAACACAGGTGCTGAATGTGCGGCTGGAACTTATTTCTACATATTCAAATACCGTTTCTTGGGACAAAATTCAGATAACCAAGAACGCGGTACAATTACTTTAATCAGATAAAATAAAACAATTTAACATCAACTCGTGTATTGATAAGTAATGACATTTAAAATATATACCAAAACAGGCGATAAAGGAGAAACATCACTTATTGGTGGTGTGCGCGTACCAAAATACCATTTAAGAATAGAGAGCTACGGAACGATTGATGAATTAAATTCATATATAGGTTTGGTGAAGGATAGTTTGCCTCTAAGCCATGCTTTGCCAACGCTTAATGAAATTCAAGATAGGCTATTTACCATCGGGAGCTTGCTAGCAAGTGATCCGGAAAAATCTAAAATGAAGATTCCTGATTTGCACCAAAGCGATATCGAATTGCTGGAGTTTGAAATGGATAAAATGGATGCTGAACTACCTGAATTGAAAAGTTTTATTCTGCCTGGTGGTCATACTGTTGCATCTTATTGTCACATTGCAAGATGCGTATGCCGCAGGGCTGAGCGCCTGGTAGTGCATTTATCAAATGAAACTGAAGTGCCCGAAATTGTACAAATCTATCTGAACCGTTTAAGTGATTATTTATTCATTCTTAGCCGAAAAATCATCTACGATTTCAAGGCAAGCGAGATTGAATGGAAGCCCAGAATGTAGTTTTAAAATCCAGTTAGTGAAACTTTCAAAGTGCCTTCAGTAGTAATATTGATATTTAAATTTTTGGGGCTTATGTAAATTCCTGCAAGCTCAATTTTGCTAATTGTGCCACTCAAATCTAATAGGTCTAACCACTTTTTATCTATGGCATCATTCGCTGATTTTTTAGCATCATTTAACTGTGTCGCGATTGAGAAAATCATTTGTTTTTCGATGCTTTCACGGAATTTTTTAGAATTTAAAAGCCATGTAGCACTCTTCAATAAAATATCGCGTGTTTTGATATCAAAATCAAATTGTTTTACCTCTAAACTTTTGGTGATTGCATTATAATTTGGAATGCCAACCGCATATACAATTCCTTTAATTCCCTTTCCTAATTTACCTTTCGATATTTTTCCATCCACATTCAATGCTAGCATAATTTTATTTCCATAAGGATAGGCTTTAGCGTCTTTAATATTGATTTTATATTCATCTCCTTCAAGCAGCATGGGCTTCTCTACAAACTGTTGGGCTAATTTTTCATTGATTTGATCAAAAGAAATATTGGCCGATAAATTTATTTTCACTTGATCATTAAAACTATTTGCTTGGCGCAATGGAGGAAGACTTGTTGAGAAAGAATCGTTCTTGGGTTTGTAACCCGACACCAATTCTATCATGCTGTTTATTCCTAACTTAAGTAACATTTCTTCATTTGTGTAAGTAATGGGTGTAATAAAAATACTCTTTGGGTTGATAAGAAGCCATGCCTTTTGAGTAGAATCGAGAAGGATAGGTTCAGATAAATTTTTATAAGCCTCCCCTACTATCTTTTTAATGTCCATATTCTTAGAGGCCTCTTGATCAATTTTTATGGCCATTTTATTTACCTGTCCTTGAATAATACTTCCAAATAAATCAGGCAAGTTTAAAGTTGTAATGCCCAGATTAATTACTGGCAAATCATCCCATGCTATTTTGCCTTTGCTGTTTAGTTTCAAGTTCCAATCCCTGTCTATGGATGGTGTGGTATTAAAAATAACGGTAAGGTTTAAAGATTGGCTAATGGGCTTTTCAATAGCACCAAAAGCCTTTAAGTTATAGACAAAGTCAATATGCAAAGGTGCAGTAATACTGATTCCATCAGTTGACGTACTTACTATAAAATTATTTCTTTTTAGTACTGTTAACTTTAAATTATCATTGGCATTGTCGTCAAACTTGTCGTCTTTATAAATTTCTACTTGGAATTTTTTATTGATAGATGCTGCCATTCCATTGGTACTAATATGTATGGGTAAACCAATAAAAGAGTTTTGTTTTACCGGTGCCACATAGGCCACATCAATGGGTTTAGGAGCTTGAATGAATTGGGTTTTACATGCAAATAGTGCTGATAAAAGTATGAAGGAAAGTAATATGGGTATTTTTCTCATTGCACCTACAAATATATTTTTTTATGGCAAGCCATTTTTTGAATCATCTCAGATTTGACTTCTCAACCTCATTAACAATCCTTCATTCCTAATTCTCTCACTCCTTCCACAAAAACGGAAAAAGGATATAGGCCAAGGCAACAATCATAATATTGATCATCATCAATACTCCTATGTCTTCGTACAATAAACTTGTATCCAAGCCATCCATTGCTTTTTTGCAGGCCTTCACCAATACAAGCAACATAGGCACGATGATGGGAAAACTTAATACAGGCATCAAAAGGTGGCTGTTATTGGCTTTGGAAGCAATGGCAGAAAGCATGGTGAAAGTAGATGAAAAGCCAACGCTACCAAGTAATACGCAAATTGAATAAAACAACAAATCTTGAACGGGGTTACCCATGAGAAGCACGTAAACAGACAAACAAGCAATCGCTAATAGGATGTTCAAAACGGCATTGTATATCACTTTAGCGGCTATCATTTGCTGAGGCTTAACAATATTGTGGTAGTATAGATTCTTGCCTTTGCCTTCTACAATAAAACTTT
>RGVD01000150.1 GCA_010027395.1 Bacteroidota bacterium | reverse complement strand
CCATTGACTACAATTTGCTGTAAATTATTTTGAAAGGAAACGTTAGTGAATTTAATAATAGAATCATATAAATACACCACACCATCTTTATTGACATCCCAATTCGAATTATTATAATGAAATTCAGAAGTATCAAAGCTCATCTGAATCAAATCCTTTTTGAATACAAAATTCGTATTTAGGTTTGAATAGATATAGCTGTTTGTGTCTTGCATTTTCACCTGCAAATTCCCTTTATTTTGAGCAACAGAACCCTTCACAGCAAATTCATTTATAAGCAAGGTATCATTGCGTGAAAGCTGCGATATTCCTAGCAACAAATCGGCCTTCAAATTACTGCTCATATTGGTTTTAAAGGTCAAATCACTTAAATAGTAATTGTTGTATCTGAAAGTTTGTACATAACCAATATTGTCAAAAATATTATTCTCATTATCGTATTTACCTTGTAGTTCAAACTTATCTAAATCAATATTAGGAAAGAACATTTGAGAAATATTATACGTATTTTTCACCTTGATGTTATATACAAAATTCTGTTTAGGCAGATTTGAATAGCTTTGGGTATAATAAGCGGGAACAAGCTTATTCACTATATTTTTCACGCTTTTATCAAGACTTGAAAAATTGAAATCACCATCAATAGATGCACTTAAAAAATCGGAATTAATACTCAATTTCTTTCTCGAATCATTCATTGAACTGATGTCTATATGATTGATAGTGTGCTCTGAACCTCGGTACTCGAAATAGGTATTAGTAATGTTCAAATTACCATTGTTATGGTCAAAATCCTTTATCCTAAAATCGCCATTAATATGGGTTTGTAGATTTATGTCTTTGTCCCAAAAATGCAATTCTTTTAGCTTAAGTCTATCAATATCGCTTTTAAAAACAAATTCTGGAATGGCCTTGTTAAAATCCGCCTTTCCAATGATGTTGAACTTAACATTTTCGTCATCACAATTCATTTTACCGCTAAAATACTTCTTATTCAATAAGCCATTAAAATCAATATTGTTGTATTTGTATTGGTTAAAATCCATATAAGCAATTTGGGTATTGATATTGACATTTATATGCTTTGTGTCAAAACCCTTTCCTTGGACAAATGACTTAAGAGTTGTATATCCTATCAATTCTCTTTGATTGATAAGCCCACCTAGATTGAAATCTTTCAATTCTAAGTTTCCAGAGTATGATGAACGATCAGGATCGAAATCAGGGAGCTTCATATTCAAATCCGTTGTGATTTTGCCATACACAGTTTCAATTTCACCATAGCTTACAAAGTCATTAATAAAGCCTGTATAATTGCCTTTGTATTTTACTAAACCAAGTGGATGAAAAAACTCATCAGGTAGATTATAATTAATTATCTTCTCAATTTCATTTTCAATACTACTAGCAAAATCAGTTTGTACATCTATAAATGTTTGGTCGATATTGGGCAAGCCATTTAGTGCCAATTGGCCTTTGAATCGCGTATGATTAGCATACCTCACATCCAAATCTTTCACTTTAAAATTATCAATGGTACCGCTCAATTTGCCATTCAATATTGCTTTGTAATGAAATGTATTTAGCAAAGGGGCAAAGAATGCAATGTCTTTAACATCAACTTCACTTTCTTTGATATTGCCTTTCATATAAACATTGCTAATAAAATTGCTAGCAACAGAATCCCAGCTATCATATTTCAAACTAGCGTAGTCCTTGATTATACTGTGGTCAGTTTCCAATCGCATTTTATCAAACTCCATCAAGGTTGGACAAATGGTGGTAATGCTTTTCATATTTTGTATAGCAAAACCGCTTCGCTCGACACCACTAAAGGACCTCATTTTAAAATGAAGCGAATCTTCGATAATCTTAAAATGCTTTGCCCTAAGTTTGATATTGCTAAAACAAATATTATATGGATCGAAGCCTTCAGGAGAAAATTTTTTAGTTGAGTCAATCAAATGAAATCTAGTATTCTCTGCCGTTATATCATTAAAATACAACTTAAATTTGGGTGCATTTGGATCGATTATAGTATCAAGTGGATTGAAGATATTAAATAACACATCAATGTTAAAAGTCTTATCGGGGTATGTTACAATTTTACATAAGGCACCATTTACATGCACATCATCCAATACAAACCTCATGCTGTCTATTTCCACACCGGCTATATCAAATTGCAAGTTCTTTACAAAAAAGAGCGTATCTTTCTTTTGATCGCCCCAATAAATATTATCAATGCTGAAATAGGTCCAACCATCATAATTGATTTTATCAATGGAAATTTCAGTTTTAAAAGCCCCTGAAAGCCATTTATCAACCCTATGAATAATGAAATTTTGAAATGGGGTACTGTTAAAAACAAGGTAAACCAATAGCATGAAGGCGAAGAATACGCCCATCAATGTGTATGATATTTTGACAATTAGCTTTCGCAAATCGAAGCGCAATATAAGCTTTGTAAAATTTGATTACTTAATTAATATGAGCCTTTTGACTTGGACTGTCCAATGCAGAAACCCATGCCATTAGATTGGTCAATTTCGTGCCGAAAATACACCCAGATAAAACAATTGAAAATATTCATCCTGAAATTTGTTAATACCTCAATCGCATACTCACTTTATAGCCAGAACGCTTGTCTTCTTGTGAATTGATATATGTATTCTGAGAAAAAATAAGCCCCAAATCTTTTTGATAAACTGCCGTTTTCTCAATTTCCTCAATGGCATTTAGGGTGCTATAAGTAACGGTGGCAGTTTGTTGAAAGGTGCTATCATCCCTAACATAAGGCACCCCAACTGATTGATATTCGTAGGTTTCGGGTGCCAAATTGTTAAACAAATTTCCTTTCCATTTTTTACCTTTTGATACTGGAAAACTCAGTTTTACAAAATGTATTCCGTCCTCCACCGTTTCAATATACTCTTTGTTTTGTATTACAAAAAAAGACTCTCGATCTAACCATTCTGTTGAATCATGGGTTCGGATAAAGCGCAATATTCTATAGGTAGTAGGATTATTTGAAATGAGTGTATCAAACTTTTGTAATAACTGAAAACGAAAGGTATCAACCTTACCTGTATTATCATTATATGATATGGAGTCTACCCAATACACATGACTTGTGCCAAGCTTAATGGGATAATAATAGTAGCCATAGTCCAAACTAGACTGCTCAGTGCTCTTTTGACAAGCCACCAAACAAAGTGCTACTATTATCCCAAAGTAAAATTTCATGTTTTACACCTCAAAACTAGATTGTATCCATCCGCCACCTATCACATCATTGCCATCATAAAAAACAGCTGATTGGCCAGGGGCAATGGCTTTTACATGGTTATTAAACACCACTTTCATTCGGTTATCCTCTTGTTCAATTATGCCAAAACCGCCTGCATCTTTATAACGAATTTTAGTAAGTGCTTCCATTGGGCTGTCAATACTGGCAAATTTACCCATATTCACATTGCGCACCCACATGCCTTTGCGCTGCAATTCCTCTTCCCTACCCAATACAACGGTATTACTTTCAGGTTGAATTTCCAATACAAACATAGGTTCGCCAAGCGCAATTTCTAAGCCCTTACGTTGACCAACTGTATAAAACGGATAACCTCTATGCTTGCCCAAAACCTTGCCTTCGCTTGTTATAAAATTTCCACCATCAAGTCTTTGTTCCAATCCGTCTACTTTGCGCTTTAAGAAACCTCGGTAGTCGTTATCAGGAACAAAACAAATCTCATAGCTCTCGCTTTTATTAACCATTTCAATAAATCCTCGGTCTAAGGCCATTTGTCTGATTTCGGTTTTACGAGAACCACCCAATGGGAAACGGGTACGGGCAAGACTTTCTTGGCTCAAGCCCCATAAAACATAGGATTGGTCTTTGTTTTCATCTAAACCTTTTGATATCACATACCTATCGTTTTCGTTTCTCACTTGGGCATAATGACCCGTGGCAATAAACTCGCAATCCAATTGCTGCGCACGTTTGAGTAGTGCCTCCCATTTGATATGCGTATTGCACAGGACACATGGGTTGGGCGTACGACCTGCCAAATACTCCTCGATAAAATTGTCGATAACAAAATCACCAAACTCATCTCGAATATCTAAAATCAAATGGTGGATACCATGTTTAACAGCAATGGAACGCGCATCGTTGATGGAATCGAGGCTGCAACAGCCTGTTTCTTTTTTGGAACGTTACACCAATTACTTCATAACCTTCTTCGGCAAGCATCACTGCTGCCACGGTACTGTCTAAGCCCCCGCTCATGGCCACTAAAATTCTTCCGTGTTTACTCATATTTTCAAAACAAAGCAGGGTAAATAGCCCTCTTGATTGATGTTGCAAAAGTAATTGCTGAAATGGAAATTACCTAACGAGTAAGAATTTGTTAAGATAAAGGAATTGAAATTATTAACGACTAGGTATTCCCTTCCATGGAGGGGCTAGGGCTATGTAAAAAATTACTCTAAACTCTAATTTCCTAAGTATTTAAAATTACAACTCAACAATGATATATTTGTATTTGAATATGATTCGTTAATATGAGTGATGAAGAAAATATAACAAAGGAACCTGCTGCTGTTTATCACACAGAATTGAAAGTGTTTAATTCTTTTGAGGAACAAGAGGCCTATGAAAGATGGGAGATGGCAAAATTAAGTCCTGAGCAAACCTTGATACAATTAAGGAAATTTATAAATATTGCTTATGGTATGTATGGTTACAATCCCAGCGATTTACCTATAAAACATGATATTGAAATACAATGAATATATTCGATACATACACCCACGATTTATTGCACCAATTAAATCTCAATGAAGTTCCATATATTGTTGTGGGAGGTTATGCTGTCAATTACCATGGATATAGAAGAACAACTGGAGATATTGACATTTGGATTAAACCAAGCAATGAAAATAGTAAAACCCAATTATTAATAGCACTAAAGAATTTAGGAATAACGGAGGATAAACTTCAAAAATTATCAGAAATAGACTTTACTTTACCTACTGTTTTTGTAGATGGCAAAGAACCCTATAAAATTGATTTTATGACAAGGATTTCGGGTGTAAATTTTGAAGAGGCATGGGATAAAAAAATAATTGCGGAATTAGATGGTTTAAAAATTCCATTCATACACCTTCACCATCTCATACTTTCTAAAATAAGTAACAACAGAACCAAAGATAAGCTTGATGTGGAAGAACTTCAAAAAATTCAAGAGCTAAGAAAGAATCTTTAGGTTTAATTTTTTACGACCAAGGTATTCTTGTAATACAAATACATTACGAATGGGCAACAAACTTCAAAATCAAACTAGAACCATGAATGCATTCCCCTCCTTGGAGGAGTTAGGGGAGGGTAACAAATAAACATTCTTAATTTAAAACTCAAAATCCTTCAAGCCATAACTCGTACTTCTTCCCCCTGCATTTTCTTGCACCAATATATCTTTGCTTATCAAATCTTGTATATCGCGCAGGGCTGTATCCGCAGAGCATTTTGCTATCTTAGCCCATTTTGATGAATTTAATTTTCCATCAAAACCATCAAACAATTTGTTTATCATTAAGCGTTGTCGGGTATTGATATGCGTGTGTAGGTGCTTATCCCAAAATCTTGATTTATTCAATACGCCTTTCAAAACCTTATCCGTATCGTTCAAAGCTTTGTCTAAACATTTCAAATACCACACAAGCCATTTGGTGATGTCTAATGAGGTTCCGTTTTGTATTTTTTCCAGTATATCGTAATAGGCTTTTCGCTCTAATCGTATTTGTGCCGACATGCTATAAAATCTTTGTTGATCGCCATCAGACCTTGCTAATTGCATATCTGCTAAAGCCCTTGCCATGCGGCCATTGCCATCATCAAAAGGATGTATGGTAACAAACCACAGATGTGCCACTGCCGATTTTATCACCGCATCCAAATCATCTTTGGTATTAAACCATTTCAAAAAAGTTTTCATCTCTTTCTCCAATACCTTGGCATCAGGAGCTTGATAATGCACCCTTTCTTTGCCCATGGCACCCGACACAACTTGCATAGGACCTTTTTCATTATCACGCCAATCACCCACTGTTATCTTGAACATGCCACTTCGGCCCATTGGAAACAAAGCCGCATGCCAAGCAAACAAACGATTTTTACTTAAAGGCTTATTGTATTTTTGTGTAGCATCAAGCATCATCTCCACTACGCCATCTACGTTTCTATCTGCGGGCATCAAACCTGCTACATCCATGCCTAATTTAAGTGCTATAGATGAACGAACCTGCTCAGGATTGAGCACCTCTCCTTCTATATCTGAGCTTTTCAATACCTCAAGGGTGAGGGCTTGTAAAGTGGTTTCGTTTCTTAAGGCAAAACCTAATACTTCCATATATCCTTTCAATCTCCCTTGTTTATGCCGCACTGCGGAAAGCAATGGCAACAAATCATCGTTGCTCCAAGTAAAATTGGGCCATCCCTTTATTTGGTATATGTACTTTGCCATATTATTCTCCGCATTTTTGCGGTAAATATACCTCCTATTCTCCGCAAATACAAATTTAATATCCGCAAATTTGCGGAT
>RGVD01000149.1 GCA_010027395.1 Bacteroidota bacterium | reverse complement strand
AAGCACCTATCAACAAGGCTGCGATAAAGAAAAAACGTTTCCACCAGATTTTATTTTCGTATGTATACATGAATTAGATTTAGTATAACGACACAAAGGGCCGCATATTTCAAATGTAGTAAAAATCGGCTTTTGTCCAATCTATGAAATCAAAGCATGAAGTTATAGGTTTCTTAAGATCACATCGCAAGCCCAATGAATTTCGGATTCGGTAATGGTTAACGGAGGCGCTATTCGTATTTTATTATTGGCAAATAGAAACCAATCTGTTATCAATCCTTCCTTTATGCATGCTTGAATAACCCTCAGATTTTGCTCAAAACTATGCAATTGAACACCCAGCATAAGACCCTTACCGCTAACAGAAACAATATTAGGGTGAACTAGTCTTTGTCTGAAAATGGCCTCTTTTTTTTCTACTTCCTTCATCCAAGCATTATCCAACAACTCTTCAATGCCTGCTAGTGCGGCTGCAGCTACCACAGGGTGTCCACCAAATGTGGTGATGTGCCCTAAAATAGGATTATCAGCCAATAGCATCATTTTGTTTCTTGAAGTTACAAAAGCTCCAATAGGCATGCCTGCCCCCAATGCCTTACCCAATAGTAGAATATCTGGAACAATTCCATGATGTTCAAAAGCAAACAATTTGCCCGTCTTTCCCATACCCGTTTGTATCTCATCAAAAATCAATAGGGCGCAACACTCATCACACTTTTGCTTAAGGGCACTTAAAAAGTCTGTATTTCCAGCTATGTAACCTCCCTCGCCTTGCACTACTTCCACAATTACAGCGGCTGTACTATGGGTTATTTGTGTCAATGATTCAATACTGTTGTAGTCTATAAAGTTAATACCTGGCAACAAAGGCCTGAATGCATTCTTATAATACTCGCTGCTATTCAAACTCAACGCAGCATGCGTGCTTCCATGATAGGCATTCCTACAAGCAATAATTTCTGATTTACCTGTTACCCTTTTAGCCAATTTCATAGCTGCATCTACAGCCTCAGCACCTGAATTAACTAGGTATACAGAATCTAAACTAGCTGGCAACAAAGAACAAAGTTTTTGGGTAAGCAATACTTGTGGATGTTGCACATACTCGCCATAAACCATCAAATGCATATAGGCATCTACTTGGCTTTTGATGGCATTTTTAACCTTTTCGTTACCATGGCCCAGGCTACTTACACTTATACCCGAAATAAGATCAAGGTACCTTTTACCATCCACATCATACAGGTAATTTCCTTCTGCTTTTACTATTTCAAGCATAAGCGGAAAGTGTGTGGTTTGTGCCTGATTAGCTAAAAATAATTGTTTGTGGCTTAACATGATTGCTTCTAAAAGAAAAAGCCGGTAATCCGGCTTTTAGTATGTGTAAAATGATTCTTTCTATTCGTCTTCGTCTTCACCCTTCCACTCATCTTCTGGACTTACCCACTCTTCGCCTTCCATCATTTTGCGGTATTCCAAAAGTTCTTCGCGGTTGTATTTGTTGTTATAGTCAGCCAATAAATCTATTAAATAACCTAGGTTTGCTTTAGGGTCTTCTCCTTCCGTATATTCAAAAGTATATGTGCCATTTTCTTCAATATTCTCGTAGGCAAGTCTTACCATGCGCACGAAACCCGGCTCATCAAGATTGGTTTTGATAAACTCTCTTAATTCTTTTAATTGTGCTACTAAGCTTTCAGCGTCAAAGTCTTTTTTGGCTATGGTTTTCTTAATGCTTTGTATTATTTGGTTCATGTAATTTTGTTTTTTCCGGGTGCAAAATAGTTTTATTCGCCTTAAGCACAAAAATTATAGCCGTAAATCGTGGTATTATTAAAAAAAACTATAAAAATTATCTTTACCACAACCTTTGTGATTTTTTCAAATGTTTTTTAAACTTTCGTTTGGCATGCTTATTTGAGGTTTCAAAATAAGAAACAAGACACCCTTTTAACAGGCGTTAATTGTTTATGGTTTATTAAGACTTGAGCATAAAAAAGGACGTTGGTATTAGCAACGCCCTTTAAATGTCAATTAATTTTATGGATTAATGAACCAGTCTTTTATAATCAGCAGCACTTAATAAAGTAGCCACTTCATCTTTGTTTGCAATAGTCGCTTTTATCATCCAACCTTCGCCATAGGCATCATTATTTACATTTTCTGGAGCAGCGTCTAAGGATGAGTTCACCTCTAAAACCTCACCCGTTAAAGGCATAAACAAATCAGAAACAGTTTTAACCGCTTCAACCGATCCAAACACATCATGTTGGTTAACCGTTTTGCCTTTGGTAGCAATATCAACATAAACAATATCGCCCAGTTCTTTTTGGGCAAAATCAGTGATACCAATGTAGCATATATCGCCTTCTATGCGAATCCACTCATGGTCTTTAGTGTAAAGTAAGTTTTCAGGAAAATTCATTTTTTTGAGTTTTTAAAATTTGCAGCAATTTAAAGTTTAGCATGACAAATAAAAATGTATGTTTTATCATGAATTGGGTTAAATTTTTTTTACAATAGATTATTTGTTAGCTATTACCAATCAAAAATATACTTTTGAATTTCATTGAAACAATTTTTTTGTATATTATTTGTGTGCATTGTGCCGCTGAGAAGTTACTCTACGCATATTGTCGGGGGTGGTTTTGCTCTAAAGCGCCTATCAGGCAATTCATACGAACTAACTATGAATTATTTAGGAGATTGCTTGAATGGCAAACCAGATGCTTTTCAAACAGACCAATCAAACTTACAGGTAGGTATTTTCGACAAGGCTACAAATGCCAGAAAAACAATCGTTTCTTTAACCTTTATTAGCAAAAAGGTATTGGCTTTCGCCACAGATAGCTGTGCCAAAACAATCAAAGCCTGCACAGAATTTTACATATTTAAAAAAACCATTACCCTTGACCCGAAAATTTATAACAATTCGGCAGGGTATTATATCAGTTGGGAGCGCTGTTGCAGAAACGATGTAATTGCCAATATTGTCAATCCGGGAGGGGCAGCTATGGTTTTTTATATGGAGTTTCCCCCAGTGGCATTTATAACCAATTCTTCACCATATTTTACTAACAACCCAAATACGCTTCTATGTGCAGAGGGCGATTTTACTTATAACCTTAACTATAAGGATGATGATAACGACCAATTGAAATTCTCATTGGTAGACCCCTTAAATGGAAACTTAAATGCTAACACTCCTAATAATGGCGGAAATCCCTCGTCAGGCCCATATAAACCCATTCAATGGGCAAGTGGTTATTCTGCAACGAACGCCATACTTGGGGCCCCTTCCCTATCAATAGATGCCAATACGGGTCAAATATCCGTCACTCCAACTGTAATAGGTGTTTTCATTGCCTCCATAAAAGTGGAGGAATTTAGGTTCGGAAAAAAAATTGGTGAGGTAAGGCTTGAATTGCAATTTACTATTGGTAATTGCCCAAACTTGCCATCAACTCAAGATATTGCCTATTTTGATGTTCAAATCCCAAAAGAATTGTGCTTTAGAATAAACAGTACCGATACAAAAGATTCAATTTATCTAAAAGTTAGTTCACCCATTTTTTCAAATGATACGATTACAAGCTACCCTGTTATTGACACTGTTTCAGGTGGATACTTGAGTATTAACAAAAGATTTTGCTGGAAAACAGATTGTAGTCTTAGGGGAATGGGTCGAGTGCCTTTCTATTTAACGCTCAAAGACAATGGTTGCCCAAGCCCAAGAAGCGCAAAGAAGAATTTATATGTTAACATCCTTGACATGCCTTTGGTAAATCCAAGTAGTATCCGTTGTTTAACATTAGCAGATAACAAAACCATTGTTTATTGGGGTGATAGCGCAAGCAATAATCCATATTTCAAACAGTATAATTTATACCGAGGTATTGATTACAAAAATTGGGTTTTAGTTGATTCAATCATAAATAAAAATCAAAGAAGCTATACTGATAACAATACGCCAAGCAACCAAACAATAAATTATACCTACATGATGCGGTCTGTTAATTATTGTGGCGTTCAAGGACCCCCATCAGATACACTTAGCACATTTGAACAATTGGTAGCGGCACCTGCAGTTCAAAAAATAAACTTTGTTACCGTTATGCCTGACGAAAAAAGCATAAAAGTTTGTTGGCCACAAAGCAATGAAAGAGATTTTGCCAAGTACTACCTGTACCGAACTTCAAAGGAAAAAACACCTTATTCATTACTAAAAATATATGAATGGCCAAATGATACTTCCTATCAAGATTTTGATGTAAGTGTAGATGATACATCATACTGTTACTATGTGATTATGCGTGATACTTGTGATAATTACAGTCCCTATGGACAAGTTTCTTGTAGCATTTTACTCAAAGGATATAGTGAAAACTTTATTAATACAATTTGGTGGAATCCTTATAAAAAATGGGACAAAGGTGTAAATAGTTACGAGATTTGGCGAAGCGATGCCGTAACACCATTTCAAAATATCGTATCTATTGATACAATAAAAACCGAATATGCTGATAGCAAATTGAACATAGATGAAGGTATGTTTAACTATTTCGTTAATGCCATAGAATCCTCCACCATAACCTCTCTGAATCCATCATTTGTCAGCCGCTCAAATGAGGTGCAAGTCAGAATAGCACCTATTGTGTATGCCCCATCTGCATTCTCAGCCAATGGAGACAATATAAATGACAAATTCAAATGGTCGGCTGTTTATACCAAAGATATGGATATTAAAGTATTCAACCGGTGGGGTCAACTTATTTATGAAACCAACGACAAAAAAGCCTATTGGGATGGCACTGTTAATGGGCTACCAGCCCCCGTTGATGTATATCATTATATCATTTATTACTCAGGCTATGATGGCAGTAGCAATACAATCAATGGAAATCTTACCTTGTTGAGGTAAAAGACTGTTAACAACACCAACCTTATCCACACTTTTCTCACACTTTTTATTCGATTGTTGATTTCCATGTTGTTTAGTCTCTAATTATGTGAAGAATTATAAACTGAAGCCTAAACCAAAAAGTCTAATTTTACCACCATAAAAAAGCAACATATTTTATGAGTAAAACAGACGATAAGCCGGTAATTTTAGCTAAGCGTAAAAACATTCAAACCATTTTTGATTACTGCTTAGATCAAAAAATAGAATTCAAAGTAAGCCCCAGAGCGATAAGCAACGATGAATGGGAACTAGAATTAAGCATCGACTCTATTAAAATGGCTATTGCCTTGGGTATGTTTGTGCGTGAAAACAAACTAGACATGTATGGAATGGGTGAATTTTCAAAACCAAAGCCAATAAGCAATGTTAAAAAAGTAGAAGAAAAAGAGAAAACAATTGCTCCAGCACCAAGTCTTAGTGACCTAATGTCTGTTGCATTGGCTGACGATACAGCAAATGCCTTAAATTTAGACCTGAACGCTAACAATAACTAAGCATAGTTTGGTTGTTGCCATATAATCCAAGTTTAGGATTTGATTGATTACACAAAATAAGGGAGCCGCCAGCTCCCTTTTTTGTTCTATTTTTAATGACGTTTTCCTTAATTAAAACTAATATTGAAAGGTGTTTTACCTGCTAGAAAACAAGTTTCCTCCACTAGAATATGCCGACCCAAATGGACTTTTAGCCATTGGTGGAATATTAAGCTCTCCCATGATTTTAAATGCCTATACAAATGGTATTTTCCCTTGGTATAGCGAAGATGAACCTATTCTATGGTACAGTCCCAACCCTCGATGCGTATTGTTTCCTAAAGATGTGTATGTATCAAAATCAATGAAGCAGGTACTGCAACGACATACCTTTGATTTTACAATTAATACATGTTTTGAGGATGTCATTGAAAACTGCAGGAAGCTTCGTGAAGATACCGGCACTTGGCTAGGCGATGATATGATAGGTGCTTATACACGTTTGCACAACGAAGGCTTTGCGCATTCAATTGAGGTATGGCAAAATGGAAAATTGGTAGGTGGCCTATATGGATTGGCTATTGGCAAAGCATTTTTTGGCGAAAGCATGTTTAGCTTAGTAAGCAATTCATCAAAAGCAGCGCTAATATTTCTTTGTACCTTTTTAGATGAAGAAGGATTCGAAATCATAGATTGTCAGGTTAGCAACCCTCACCTATTAAGTATGGGGGCAATAGAAATTGATAGGGATTTGTTTATCAAAAAACTAAAAGAAGCTATCGCTCATTAACTACTTTTTATTCATTAATTGATTGTATTTTGCAAGAGCTTCTATGGCTTTTAAAACACCTTTATCTTGTTTACTAACAACATTATAATAACCTTTTTCTCGCCATATTTGACGGGCTACTAATGCCTTAAGTTGTAGTTTAATAAAGTTTTTAGATCTATTAACATCAGGAGCATTCAGTGAACCAATGTTTTCTTGCTTACAAAAAGCAATAAACAAGTTAAAAGCTACATCACTTATTTGATAGGACTTGCTATAGACATTCAAATCGCTAATGGCCATAATTGAAGATCGGTTTTTGTCAAGATAATCATAGGCAAATTTGTTTAATAATCCATTGGCAAAAACCTCAGATAAAAATCGGGTATTATAGCTTGTATC
>RGVD01000148.1 GCA_010027395.1 Bacteroidota bacterium | reverse complement strand
ATGTGAATTTCAAGATGGAAATGGTAAAAGGTGGTATCAGATTAAAGTACATTGTAGATGGTTATCGCCATATTTTTATGGTGCAACTACTTATGCCAATTATGATACTCCTGCTAGATGGCGAGAACCAACCAGATATTCTGTTTATGAATCAGCAGAGGCTACTGTTAAAAGACTTATAGAACAAGAAAAATCTAAAACAATCCAATTAATAGGCTGCAAAGACTATGAGTAAATACAAAATCTGTAAATTTGTAGATGGTAATGGAGAAGAATGGTATCAAGTTCAGAAAAAGTGTTTGTTCTTTTGGTATTATTTGTGGGGGTATAAAGGTGGGGCGCCAGAATTTTCTCCCTGTAAAGAGATACTCAAATTCTATACTATAGAACAAGCTCAACAACATATTAAAGAACATATAGCAAATGGTAAACGATACCATATTAAGAAAGTAGAGTGTTTTGATTATGTTCCAACAAGGTGATTTTGATCATTTAGATCCAGTATTTGATTTTGTAATTCGTGCTGTAGCATTTTTAGCAATTATAGGATTAACCGGATTATTACTTCTTATGGGATTAGGAATCTGGAAATTAGTAGAGTTAATATCATGAATACTAAAATAGAACCATATCAACAATTCCTCATAGTATCTGCTATGATTTTGTTTATATTATCATTTTTAATTCCTGAAAAGTATAATCTATACGACTATCTAAAATCTATACGATTACAATCTTATAATGAGAAACACAAAGAAATCTTTATCAAATGCTTGTATTGTAAAGGGTCTGGAGAACGAGAAGAAGATGTTAATGAACTAATGTATCAAGCCAAGATGCAATTATGGTTCAATAAACATATCAATATTGACAGATGTCAAATTTGTGATATGATTGAAGACAAAGATCAATATCCTTTTGGCGGTAAGTTTATCTGTCCATTAGCTCAAACAACATTCATGAATATGATGAAAGAATATGCCGAAAAGGGTCCAAAGGTAGAAAAAACAGGTTGTAGTAAATGTATGGGGATGGGAACATTCTCAAGTTTTGATATGAAAACAGGAAAGTATTTAACTCAAGAAGAATATGAAGCAAAAGAGAATGATCAATGAATAAAATATTACCAGATAGTAAAACTCCTTGGTGGGATAATCACTATGAAGATGTTTATAGTGAAGAAGTAGAAGATGGCTATCCTTATGATATGGGAACTAAAGTACAGGAATAAATAAAATGTTACGCTCACGAATTTATCATTGGAATTGTAGTAAGTTTGCAGACTTTATTCGCGGAGAAAAGAAGCCTTATGCTTTAGAGTGGAACAAATGGACAGAATGGAGAGATCAGCAGAAAAAGAAAAGACCAATACGATATTGGTTAGCGGAAAAAGGTCTTTCAAAATTACAAAACTTTTTTAGTTTTCCTCTTGATATTTATTGTGAAGTAAAATACTATATTCGTAATCGTTGGATAGACAAGACACATTATTTTCAAACAGGATTAGAACCCGGTCACTATTATGAGTTTGACCACAGACTGCTCCATGCTTTATTTAATGAGCTTGTTATTTTTGTAGAAACAGAATATGCTAGTATGGCAAAACATAATAGTATCAACAAGAAAAAGAAAAACTACAAATTTAAAAATGGTCGTTGTTCTGAAGCAGGATTAGATTATCTAAATTGGGAATCCAAATTAAAATACGGTTCTGATTGGGGAATAACTAGAAAAGATCCACAATATGGCAAATTAACACCACAAGCAATATCTGCTCAAAAGATTAGGGAGCTTTATCTTTGGTGGATAGAAATTCGTCCTAATAGACCAGAACCAATGAAAGCTGCTGGTTTAAATTGGGACGAAACAAAGGAAGAAAACCTATTTGGAGGTAAAGTAACCCGTAAAGAATTATCAGAATTCAAAAAGTTAGAAAAAATAGAAAAATCTTATGATGATGAAGATACTAAGATGCTACTTGAATTAATTAAGATAAGGAAAGAAATATGGACATAAGATACGCAACAAGTCCAGAACGAGGCAGTTTCTTGAGGAAGATTGATATGAAAAGAGTAGAAGCTGGAGATATTAGTCAAGAATATTTTGATAAACTATACGAGGTATTATCTCAAGCTGATAATAAAAATAATACTTCTAAAGAAAACGATCTAGAATGGGATTTAAGGGGATCACAGTATATTGTACAGAAATGTAAAGCTAGTGCATCTTATAGTCAAAATCTTTATAGTGCTATGTGTAATAATCTATTCTTTAAAGGAGAAAAAGAGTGGAGTTGCTCTTGGAGATATGCCGGGGGAATTGTTGCTGATTTGAACGAAAAAGGAGATTATATAGATTGGTATTGTTCTGGTATAGGAAGTCATAATGATGGATATGTTGGCGAAAGTTTTGTTACTGATGAAATAAGATCAGATTTATTACAACTAGGATGGACTATCAAAGAATATCCTCAGAGCGAACAGGTTGATGCTATCTAGAGAGTTTCTATTAAAAAAAGGTACTGCTGCCGTCTTGGTTGTTTTAATTGTCCTTATAGAGATAATCCAGAGGACTTGACAAAGCAACCAGAGTACGTTAAACTAAAGAATCGTGACCCAGAATCCGATATTAAGGAAAAACAATGAACGAACAAGCCAAGCAAGCAATTTCTGATTTTTACAATGATGTTTGGAATTATATGAAGATGGAATATAAACCAAAGTGGGCTAAATTATATAATGCTGAAAATACTCTTGGTGATATGATTCAGTTGACTGGACGATATTATCTTGGTGGTAATAATGTAGTAGATACTGCTGGAGATATTGTTAGACTACTTAAAAAGAAACATCAATGAAACAGATTGATAAAAAAGATCCATTTTTTGATATTGATAGTTATATCAATCATCTAGAAAAAACTATTGAACAGCAAAAGCACATCATAGAATCTCTTAAAAACGAGATTAAGATTCAACGGAAAGAAATTGCAGCTTTGCGTGAAGAAAGACGACAACTATTAAATAGTGACCAACCACCAATGTTTGATCAGTCTATATGGATTGAACCAAACCAATAAAATGGAGCATAATATGAAGGATAAACTGGAAGTATTTTCTATAGGTACTGATGTAAAATTGGCTGAAGATGTTTTTGGCAAAGTAACAGGAATTAATATTCGCGGAAATAATTCTGTTAGTTATGAAATTGGTTGGTGGAATGGACGCAGTTATGACTGCAAAAGTTTTGCTGATTATGAAATTGACGGATTAGGGCAAATTGGTACGAGTATTACTGGTTTATTAGGTGCGGCATCTTGCTTTGCCGTAGCTTTTGGGATTGCTAAGGTAATTAAACCCAAGAATGCTTAAAATATCCTTGCCATTACGTTTACAACTATCCTTAATTGTAGTTATTGGAACGGCTTTTTTAAAGTATCACAGTTGGCTGCAATTATACATTTATGGAGCGATCGCCCTAGTATGGGTGGTAATATTAGGGGTAGAGATAGTCAAACTGGGTAGTTTGCTGGGTGGAGAATTAATTTTCCTGTGTTTGGTAGCATTACCTCTAGGGTGGGAAAAGGCCAGTTTTTTATTAGTTCGTTCTCTGATTTGTTTGATAGTGATGAACAGCTTTTTACTTACCCTACCACCCCACAGTTTTGGCATTGCGCTTAAAGGATTACCCATTCCTCTAGCATTAAAAGAAAATTTACTCCTAGCAGGACAATACCTAGAAATTCTGCTAGCAGAAATTCAACGGATGCAGCGCGGTGCCCAACTGCGTGGTTTAAGTGGTACTAGGGGATGGTTACGTTATGCTAGTGCAGCTATGATTGGTGCTTTGTATTTAAGAACCTTAGAAAGAGCAGAGCGAGTTTATGCTGCTATGATTACTCGTGGTTACAACGGTCAACTTCCTATGGATTGCCAACCTAACCCACAAGAACTTTTGACAATTATGCTAGTAATTGTTATTGCTAGTTATATTACTGTTAGTTCATATTAAAGTAATAAGTCTTGACATCCTTAACCTCCTATTCTTCCCTAACCAACTTTTTTCCTGAGACCCTTGTCCTGGAAGTGAAAAATCTAATGTATGCTTATACAAACAAGTGTACAATCTTAAAAAATATTTCATTTAAATTAAAAACAGGCGATCGGGTGGCTTTGATTGGTGCTACGGGTTCAGGGAAAAGCACTCTTTTAGAAAACCTAATTGGGTTAAAGTATCCCCAGAGTGGCACAATTACCATCAATGGGATTCCGGTGGAGCCAAATACCGTGGCAAAAATACGTAAACAAATTGGATTTGTCTTTCAGGATGCCAATGATCAACTATTTATGCCAACAGTATTAGAAGATATTACCTTTGGACCGCTCAATTATGGTGTCGCACCAGCAATAGCTAAAGAAAAAGCCAGACAACTACTAGCTGATTTTAACTTGGAAAAGTATGCCCATCGTTCCCATCATGAACTGTCTGGAGGTCAAAGACGTTTAGCTGCAATTGCATCAGTATTAGCATTAGAGCCAGAAATCTTGATTTTAGACGAACCAACCACCGGACTAGATCCTGCATGGAGAAGACATTTAGCCCAGGTCCTATTAAAATTGCCCGTACAGGTTCTGTTAATTGCTTCCCATGACCTAAACTGGTTGGGTAAAGTCACCCAACGTGCATTAGTGCTAACAGATGGTAAAATTCAAATAGACCATCCAATTCAACCCCTGTTAGCAGATGATAAAACTCTAGAGAACTTGGGTTTACCACTAGGTTGGTGATAGAAGAACCAGGTAAAACGGGTAAAAACTATTTTATCTTCATAATTTATGCGTAAAAGTATGTTATGCCTTTGTTTCCATATAGGTTTTCTCGTCAGCGGTTGTAGTCAAAGTAAAGTCTCCCAGTGTCAACAATTATTAGAAGTTGTGAGTCAAGGTAGTGTGATGATCGATAAAAGTAAGGGGTTTCAAGTTTCAACCAGTCTAAAACTAGCGCAAGATTTGGGAAACACCAGTAAATCAATTAAAAAATTGCACCTAACAGATCCGCAACTGCAAAAATTCCAGAGTGACCTGGGCCAAAATTTTGCTGGTCTTAGCCATTACATTGGTAAAGCTGCTAAATCTCTTAGTGAAGTAAAGAAAACATCAAATTCCCCATCTGGACAAGAAAAAATGAGGTATGCTAAAAGGGGAATAGAGTCATCTTTAACCACAGCGGAAGAAGCGGGTAAGCAATTAGACATTTTGGGAAACAAATTAAATAAGTACTGCAACCCGAACAAATAAAGCGAGTGAACCTGTAATCATGAAAGCAGAAGTAATAGAATTAATAGTGAAAGTTATCCAGGTATTACAAATAAATATGAGATGGATGACATGGAACTTGTTTTTGGCATTTATCCCCCTAGTTCTAAGTATTTGGTTATTCCGTGGGAGACAAAAACCATCCTTAGTTTGGTGGCCAGTATTTTTAGTGTTCTATGCTTTTTTACCCAATGCTCCCTACCTATTAACTGATGTCATTCATCTGATTGATGACATTCGCAACATTCCATCAATTTGGGTAATTACACTAATCTTAATTCCCACATATTTATTAGTCATCCTGGCTGGATTTCAAGCTTATGTTATTTCCCTGATTAATTTAGGTCGCTACTTGCACCGCATCCAGCGAAGTTCATGGATTATGCCAGTAGAATTAATTACCCATATACTAAATGCCATTGGCATTTATTGGGGGCGTTTCTTACGGTTTAACAGCTGGGATCTAGTTACTCAACCAGATACAATATTAACTAAAGGTATAGAAGAATTACTAGGAAAGCAACCTCTAGTAATTATCCTTATTAGCTTCATAATTCTTTGGGGATTATACTCATTGATGAAGCAAACTAACCTAGGAATTATTTATAGACAAGAAGGAAAATTTTCCGCTCAAGATAATATCAAGACAAGAAAGCTATAAAAACCTTAGCAAAAAATTTATCAAAGCTTTAAAATTTCTGGAGATAAAGTTACTATTATAGTCCTGACATAATATATATCAGAGTGGATCAGTTAGTTGATTACACAATAACTACATAATGTCTGCCAAAAATAGACATTAGAAGAACCTCTCTATATATAGTTTGAATATCAGAGGACTTGTCTAGTGACCACAACTATTCTCAATGATAAATCGATGGTTAATACCCAGACAAAAAAAAGATTTGATATAGGAAAAATATCAAAAATTCTCTCATATTGGCGCTTTTTGATCATGGGTATTTCCTGTGGAGTAATTTCAGTTACAAGTTTGATTGCTGTTATCACTAAACCCATGTATCAAAGCTCCATGCAGGTCATGATTAGTGATGATTTGGAACCAGGGTTAAGATCTAATCAGACTTCTAATAAAACTGACTCCTATGGTCACCAAATGACGTTTTTGCTCAGTGGCAAAATCTTACAAAAAGCGGTGGATTTACTGCATAAAGATTATCCGGATATTCAACTAAAAGATATTAGAGACAAGGTTGATTTTGGTACAGATAGGCAGTTAGAAATTAGACTTGCTGATAATATTTCATCAGTATCTAAAGTTAATAATCCCATATTTGTTATTTCATTTAAAGATTCC
>RGVD01000147.1 GCA_010027395.1 Bacteroidota bacterium | reverse complement strand
GGCCAATAAATCGGCCTTTTCTCTTTAGTCATAAAAGTTTAACTTCGCCCCTTAATTTTATGGCATCAGAAATATCAAGTAAATACAATCCTCAATCGATTGAAGACAAGTGGTATAGCTATTGGCTAGACCAAAAGTACTTTCACAGCGAACCAGATGAAAGAGAGGCATACAGCGTGGTAATACCTCCACCTAATGTCACAGGTGTGTTGCACATGGGACATATGCTTAACAATACCATCCAGGATGTATTAACCCGCAGAGCCCGCATGCAGGGCAAAAATGCCTGCTGGGTGCCAGGTACCGACCATGCCAGTATTGCCACTGAAGCTAAAGTAGTGCAAATGCTGCGCGAGCGAGGTATTAAAAAATCTGACCTTAGCCGTGAAGATTTCTTGAAATATGCTTGGGAATGGAAAGAAAAATATGGAGGCATCATTTTAGAGCAATTGAAAAAGTTAGGTGCAAGCTGCGATTGGGATAGAACCCGATTCACCATGGAACCTAGCTTGAGCGAAGCTGTTATTGATGTTTTTATCGACTTATACAATAAGGGATTGATTTACCGCGAACTTCGCATGGTTAACTGGGACCCACTTGGGAAAACTGCGTTAAGTGATGAAGAGGTTATCTATAAAGATGTAAATAGCAAGTTGTACTACATCAAGTATATGTTGACAGATGAAAGTCTCGAGCTAATAGCAAAAGAGAGCGAAAAGGTTCAAGAATCAATCAACAAATATGTAGTAATTGCAACAACTCGTCCAGAGACTATTTTAGCCGATACTGCCATTTGTGTGAATCCAAATGACGAACGTTTTAAGCATTTGATAGGTAAAAAAGTGTTGGTTCCTTTTATCAATCGCGAAATTGAAATCATAGCTGATGACTACGTAGCCATGGATTTTGGAACAGGATGCTTAAAGGTTACCCCAGCTCATGATAAAAACGATTATGACTTGGGTAAGAAACATGGCCTAGGTGTAATTGATATTCTAACTGAAGAAGGTTTCTTGAACGAGAAAGCAGAAGACGAGAGATACATAGGCAAAGATCGTTTTGCTGTTCGTAAGCAAATTGCCATCGACTTGGAAGAAGCTGGTTTTATTGAGAAAATTGAAGAATACAAAAACCAAGTAGGAACAAGCGAAAGAACAGGTGCAGTGATTGAACCTAGGTTGACTTTGCAATGGTGGGTTGATATGAAAAAATTCATTGCAAAAAATCCAAAAGTATTGGATGCTGTAATGAATGATGAAATCAAATTTCACCCTGTCAACACCAAAAATACCTACAAGCATTGGATTGACAACATCAAGGATTGGTGTATAAGCCGTCAATTGTGGTGGGGACAGCAAATACCCGCATGGTTTGCACCTGATGGCAACTTTGTAGTTGCTAAAACAGCTCCTGAAGCATTTGAAAAATTCAAGTCAAATGACTCTAATTTTGCCTTTGATGTTTCTGATTTAAAACAAGATGAAGACGTATTAGACACATGGTTTTCTTCATGGTTGTGGCCAATAAGTGTGTTTGATGGTTTTAAAGATGAAGGTCAAAAAGATATTAAATACTACTACCCTACCAATGATTTGGTAACTGCCCCTGAGATTATGTTCTTTTGGGTGGCACGTATGATTATGGCAGGATATGAGTGGATGGGTGAAAAGCCATTCAACAACGTGTATTACACGGGTATCGTGCGTGATAAGCAACGCAGAAAAATGAGCAAATCATTAGGTAACTCACCCGACCCACTTGACTTAATTGCTCAATATGGTGCGGATGGTGTACGCATGGGCATGTTGCTATGTAGCCCTGCAGGAAATGATATTCTTTTTGATGAAAGTCAAGTAGAACAAGGTAGAAACTTTGCCAATAAAATTTGGAATGCCTACCGTTTGGTAAAAGGTTGGGAAGTGAAACCTGATGCAGATTTTGATGCTGAATTATTAGCCTCAAATAAGGTATCAGAAAATTGGTTTAATACCAGATTTAATGAAGTGTTGCAAGACATTGAATCTAAGTTTACTGATTATAAATTAAGCGAAGGTTTGATGGGTGTTTACAAAGTCATTTGGGATGATTTCTGCTCATGGTATCTTGAGATGATAAAACCTGAATTTGGCAAACCTATCAATGAGTCAAGCTATAAGCAAAGCATTCTATTCTTCGAAAATTTGATGAAGGTATTGCATCCGTTCATGCCATTTATTACTGAAGAAATATGGCAAAATCTAGCCGAAAGAAAAGCTGGTGATAGTATATGTATTGCTACATATCCATCTGTTGGGACGTATCAACATACGCCCATCCAAAACGCATTCGAAACCATTTCAAAAATTCGCGAATTGCGCAACAGCAAAGGCATTAGCCCAAAAGAAGCATTTGAAATTATTATCAAAACCGATAACGAGGATTTGTATAAACCCTACCAGTTTTTAATAAAGAAATTGGCAAATGTTTCTAGCATATTGTTTAATTCTATGGAGACCTTGCATGCAACGTCTATGCCGGTTGCTACCGACCAGGTATTTGTGAAGCTAAATATCCAGATAGATGTTGAAGCTGAAAAAGATAAAATAAACAGTGAAATCAGCTATCTTGAAGGATTCTTAAAATCAGTTGAGGCCAAGTTAAGTAATGAGAAATTTGTTGCCAATGCGAAACCTGAATTGGTAGAAAAAGAACGTCAAAAACAAGCAGATGCTTTGGCTAAAATAGTAGTATTAAAAGGCAGTTTAGCTAGTTTATAATATTGTTTCACACAACAAACTTGAAGCGTTTTTTTCATACCTTTTATTTAAGTCAATTGGAAAATAAAAAACTACATCAAGAGAAAATAAAACTGATAGATAATGGTGCAACTTAATTTTGAGCATAAATCTAATGACTCATAAAATATGAACTCAATTTTATTATCTTGAACTGTTCGACCAAGAACAAAACAAGCACAAAAAACTAACTAAACCTAACTTTACCCATGAGTTTATACTTAAAATCGGATTTGAATGATACCATTTGTGCCCTTGCCACTGCCGGTGGAGTGGGTGCTATTGGAATCATTCGTGTGAGTGGTACAGATGCTATAAAAATGGTGAATGCTACCTTTAAAGGGAAGAACCTTGAAAAGCAAAATACCCATACCGTCCATTTTGGAAAGATAATGGATGAGTCCGTAGTATTAGATGAGGTATTAGCAACCTTGTTCGTATCTCCTAAGAGCTATACAGGCGAAAATACTGTTGAGTTGAGCTGTCATGGTTCGCCTTTTATACAACAAAAAATATTGCAGCTTTTAGTAAAACAAGGAGCTCGTATGGCCAAGCCGGGAGAGTTTACACTGAGGGCATTTTTAAATAAAAAACTCGATTTAAGTCAAGCAGAAGCCGTGGCAGATTTAATTGCCAGTCACAGCGAAAGTAGCCACCAAACAGCTATGCAGCAAATGCGAGGGGGCTTTAGTCTACAAATAGCAGCATTGCGTGAAAGACTTGTCAATTTTGCATCTCTGATTGAGCTTGAATTAGATTTTGGAGAAGAAGATGTGGAGTTTGCCAAACGCGATGATTTACAAAGAACAGTAAGAGAAATATTAATGGTGGTGACAGATTTGTCGGCATCCTTTAAATATGGCAATGCTATTAAAAATGGCATTCCTACAGTGATTGTGGGTAAGCCCAATGCGGGTAAGTCAACCTTGCTGAATGCCCTGGTGCATGAGGAGCGAGCGATAGTGAGCGATATTGCTGGTACTACACGTGATACCATTGAAGAGGCTTTTGTAATTGATGGTATCACCTTTAGGTTGATAGATACCGCAGGCATCAGAGCTCATACCACCGATACCATAGAAAGCATTGGCATCGAGAGGACTTTTGAGAAAATTAACCAAGCCAGTATCATCATTTATTTGTTTGATGCTTCTACAACTACCGAAGCTGAATTAGAGCAGGAACTGAGGCAGTTTGAAAGCAGCAAAGCCACTGTGATTGCGGTTGCCAATAAGGTAGATTTGTTGAAAGAAATACCTACTACTTTGCAATTACATAAAAACCTGATTCAAATGTCTTCTTTGCAAAAAACTGGGCTTTATGATTTAACCAAGAGATTGAAAGATCTAATTGATTCAGATACGATAAAAAGTGATGTGGTGGTAAGTAATGTAAGGCATTACGAGGCCTTGCTATTAACTGCTGAATCATTAACTAGTGTTTTAGAAAGCATGAAAATGCAACAAAGCGGAGAGCTATTGGCCTTCGATATTCGCAAAGCTATTTACCATTTAGGGGAAATTGTGGGTGAAATCACAACAGATGATTTGTTAACCAATATTTTCTCGAAGTTCTGCATAGGCAAATGATACATGTAATTGAATATCAATTAAATAAGTAAATAAATATTAAACGTGCATATCTAAAAATGCATTTTATAATATTCAAAAAAGTATTAAATTTGCATAATTGAATGTGCATATGAATACACTACTTGAACAATCCGAATATTTATTAAGTAATACAACGCTTGATTTTAAGCGTTTCCTGTTTAATGAAATAAAGTGGAACAATCGCTTAATTGGAATTAAAGGAGCCAGGGGAACCGGTAAAACTACTTTGTCATTACAATGGTTGAAGCAACAAGATTTACCGGTAACAAAAGCGGCCTATTTTTCATTGGATGACCTCTATTTCCTCAATCATAGTTTAAAAGAAACGATTGCTCAGTTTCACAAACAAGGAGGTAAAATGCTCGTATTGGATGAAGTTCACAAATACAAAAACTGGTCCACTGAAATAAAAAATATTTATGACATTTACACAGGAATAAAAATAATTTTTACAGGCTCATCAATTATTGATATTGGCAGACAAGAAGGAGATTTGAGTAGAAGGGCTATTGTTTACGAATTACCTGGTTTGTCATACCGTGAGTTTCTTTCATTAAAATATAATTTACAGCTACCTGTGTTTTCTTTGAATGAGATTTTGAAAGATGCTTCTGCTTTAAAGAAACAACTGCCCAATTCTTTTCGCCCCTTAGAGTATTTTAATGAGTATTTACAAACTGGTTATTATCCGTTTATGATGGAGGATAAAGAAACAGTTCATCAAAAAATAAACCAGTTAATTAGAACGATTGTTGAATATGATATGGCAGAGTTGAAGGACTTTGATATTCGTAATGCAAAAAAAATATTGCAATTGATGTATGTGATTTCACAGCAGGTGCCTTTTAAACCAAATCTTGTTAAATTGGCAGAAAAAACAAACATACATAGGAACTCGCTTAATAATTATCTTCATTACTTAGAAGAGGCAAAACTGATTTCATTGTTGCAGCCTGCAGGTAAAAGCACTGCAGTCTTACAGAAGCCAGAAAAAATATATCTGAACAATACAAATTTATTATATGCTTTGGCTGAACAACAAGTAGATAAAGGGAACCTTCGCGAAACATTTTTTCTATCGCAATTAAATGTATTGAGTAAAATGGCTATGCCAAAACAGGGCGACTTTTTCGTTGATAATACATATACTTTTGAAATAGGTGGTAAGGGTAAATCAATAAAACAGATTGCAGGAATAAAAAATGCGTGGGTGGTTAATGATGATTTGGAATTTCCAATTGGAAATGAATTGCCATTGTGGATGTTTGGTTTTTTGTATTGATAGTTATAAACTGTAAGGACTCCTTGATAATTGAATTACAGCAGTTGAAAAATTGACTTATGCCGACCTTGAAATTTTAAGTGATGCCGAAAGGAAACAATTTAAGCAGCACCTCAACAAAATGGCAGAGGGCTTAAATGGTATTGAATATGATAATTTGTTTGATAAAATTGAACTTATAGTTGATGCCGAAACACGAAATGCACGCTGGGAATATAACCACGCAAAAATAACCTATGCCATAAGCGAATTTTTAATAAATCATGGCAGGACACCAAGCGTTTTTGAAATAGCAAACAAAACAGGATTGAGCAGAACCACCACCCACAAACACTTAAAAGAATATGCAAGCAGCCCTTTGTATCAAAACCACATTGAGCAGTTTAAATTTTTAAGCACACGATTGCTTACAACCGTTTACGAACTTGCTTTAAAAGGTGATATGGGAGCAGCGAAGCTTTATTTTAATATTATCGGAAACTTGCAACCCAACCCCACAAATACTTTGATACAGAACCAAAATAATTTTATTCAAATCAATGGGACTGTGTTAAGTCAGGAAAGCATTAAGAGCCTGAACCCTGAACAGCTTAATTCATGTATCGGAAATTAGTATTTTGGTTAATAGTTGTTGGTTGTCAGCTGACAGTTGTTTTGGATTATGGGCCTTTTAGTGAATAATTGTAATTCATAAATTGCTGAAAGAAGCTTAATGATATTGAACCCCTTCGGGGTTCTACTTTTTTTATTATTAAATCTAACCGTAGGTTTCACCTACGGATATTATTGCTTTACCCCCTTAGGGGTAAGATAATCCTTCGCATTAATGCAGTTATGAATGAGATCCTCAAAGTCTATTCCCTTGTCCCTCAACCCTACTCCCTTAATAAATCTTATAAGTCCCATCCACTCTTGCCTCCCGCCTAAATCCTTTCTCCTCCAAACTAGGGTGGAAATTAAT
>RGVD01000146.1 GCA_010027395.1 Bacteroidota bacterium | reverse complement strand
ACTACGATTTACAAAAAGAAACCATCGTACTTTATAAGAACAAAAGAGGATGGAACATTCAGCATTGAAAATATACCTATCTCAACTTTCTATATGTTAGCCTATAAAAAGGAAGGGGATTTAAAATTCACAAAGGGCTCAGAAGTAGGAATGTTTAATAACCCCGTGAAAATAGTAGGAAACATAAATGAAGGGTACGAATCTTATTTGTTCAAACCAGATACCTATTCTAAAAATAAATTATTAGCGAACGAGGTGAAAGCACAAGGTAAATATGCAATGAGCCTATACAAACCTGAGAAAAGCAAAATAATTGCAACGTCAAAAGAACCATATTATATTTTTAGAGAGAAAGGGAACGATTATATAGACACCTTTTATCTTTATACCAATGTAAACGAAAAAGATAGTTTTAACATTAGCATTGAGAATCCTGATACAACTTACCTATTAAAATACAAACAGAAGAAAAAACTTAAAAATCCAGAATTAACAGTACAAACTATAAATCCAACTAATCTAGATGATACATTGATCATAAAATTTTCAGTACCATATAAATCAATACAAAAAAATTTAATTATATGTAAAGAAGACACGAATCTCTTCAAACCAAATCATGTCGAATTTGATGAGAAACAGCATCAATTTATTAAGTTTTGGCATAAATGGAAAGAGAATACGAATTACATATTTCTATTTAAAGATTCATCAATAACTGATATTTATGGACAAATAAACCAGAATACAAATTTTAATTTCACAACAAAAAACACTAAAGAGTTTGCAAACCTATTTATTAATGTAAGTCTTAAAGCTGATAGTGAAGAATATATACTTCAGTTGGTTGACAAAGATGAAAAGGTACTGAGGGAAAAAATTATAATGAAATCCATGGAAATAAATTTCAATGGACTAGAACCAATGGAGTGTAGAATCAAAATTATTCATGATAAAAACAGAAATGGAATTTGGGATAATGGTGATTTAGAAGCAAAAATATTCCCCGAAAGAGTTTATTATTATCAAGAATTACTAACGTTAAAAGCTTATTGGGACCTTGAACAAAGCATTAATATAGATTCGCTAATCAATAATACCAATTAACTAAAGATGCTAACAAGTATGTTAATACATGTGAATAGAAAAGTATAAGAAAGCTTTGGTAATGTTAGTAAGTGTGAAAGTGCGACTTATCCTATTTTAGTTAACATTTACTTAACAGAAAAATCATAATTAGTTTTAAACAAAACAGGGTGAATGTCGCAATTAACACGTTGTTAATTAAGATACAATATAAAGACTAATAATCATTTAAGTTGGTAAATTAATGTTGAGATATTTTAATAAGTACAAATCAAACATAAAACTAAAAAACTTATTGCTAATAATCACACTACAATAACAATAACAAACTTTAAGTAAATAATATTAATAATACATTGGTTTGGTGGAAAGCTAAAAATAAAATGTATTAGATTTGTTCCGTTCAAAGTTGACTGAGGTATGAAACAAAAATTAGAAGCGCTTCAAAACAAAATAAATCAAACTGTAATTAATTCTTCTGAGGATTTGGAACAATTCAGATTGACCTATTTGAGTCGAAAAGGAATTTTAAATGATTTGTTTGAAGAGTTTAAAAGTATTCCAAATGAAATAAAAAAGGACGTTGGAAAATTGATGAATGCCGTTAAACAGGATGTCCAAGAAAAATATAATGAAGCTTCTAGTTTATTTCAATCAATAAATTCCAAAGATAAAAGCTCGGAACAAATTGACTTAAGTTTACCATCTGAATTACATAATATTGGAGGTAGGCATCCGTTAAGTTTAATTGAAAACCAAATTATTTTTATTTTTAATAAAATTGGATTTACCATAACCGAGGGGCCAGAAATAGAGGATGATTGGCATAATTTCTCTGCACTAAATTTTCCAGAAAATCACCCTGCAAGGGATATGCAGGATACCTTTTTTATTGATAAAGAAGTTGCGCTTAGAACCCATACATCTTCAGTTCAAGTGCGACTTATGGAAAATCAAAAGCCACCATTGCGAGCCATTATGCCAGGAAGGGTTTACAGAAATGAAGCAGTTTCAGCAAGGGCCAATTGCTTTTTCCATCAGGTTGAGGGGATTTATATTGATAAAAAAGTAAGTTTTGCAGATTTAAAACAAACCTTGTATTACTTTGTAAAAGAAATGTTTGGGGAGGATGTTAAGGTTAGATTTAGACCTAGTTATTTTCCATTCACTGAACCATCAGCAGAGATGGATATTAGTTGTTTGTTATGCAAAGGCGCAGGATGTAATGTTTGTAAATATACCGGTTGGGTAGAGATTCTTGGATGTGGTATGATTGATCCAAATGTTTTACAAAATTGTGGCATTGATTCAGAAGAATATTCAGGGTTTGCATTTGGAATGGGTATAGAACGCATTGCGATGCTAAAATATGATGTAAAAGACCTTAGGACATACTTTAATAATGATATGTCTTTTTTAAAGCAATTTTCGCAGCTTTAAGGCGATATTAAAAATAATTTTTCCGCTACGCGATTTGATATAAAATAAGCGACTTTAACAAATCGCTTATTAATTTTATTTACACAGATTGTAAATTTGTTTTAATCTATTCTTCGAGATGCCCTATGGATCATCTAGAAGAGCGTAGCAAATCAAGCTAAAAAATCCTAATCATAAAATTTAATTAGGATAAGAATAGATTAAAAAGGCTTGAAATGGGCTAATTAATTAGGCTTTAGAAATTTGGACTAATGCTCATATCAGCATAGTAATCTAGAATATAATTTACCGCGTCATCGGCAGTGTCTACCAATTTTATAAGAGCGACATCCTCTGGATTTAAATTATTGTATTGGTCACACATGGTTTTCTTAATCCAATCAAGCAAGCCACCCCAATACTCACTGCCAATTAATACAACTGGAAAATGAGCTACTTTGTGGGTTTGAATAAGTGTTAATGACTCAAACAATTCATCTAAGGTTCCAAATCCACCAGGCATAGCAATAAATGCTTGTGCATATTTCACAAACATTACCTTACGAACAAAGAAGTAGTCAAAATTGATGTTTTTATCTCTATCGATGTATCTATTATGAAACTGTTCAAAAGGCAATTCGATGTTTAAACCCACTGATTTTCCGCCCGCTTCAAAAGCTCCTTTGTTTCCAGCTTCCATAATACCAGGGCCACCACCCGTAATTACACCAAAGCCAGCATTTACGAGTTTTTTAGCTACCTCAACAGCAAGGTCGTAATATTTGGTATCTGCTTTTGTTCTTGCAGAACCAAAAATAGAAACGCAAGGCCCAATTTTACTCATCTTTTCAAAGCCTTCAACAAATTCTGCCATAATTTTAAAGGTTGCCCAACTGTCAGATACTTTTATTTCTGGCCAGTCTTTCTTTTGAAAGGCTTTCTTTATTCTTTCTTCTTCTGATATATCCATAATCAATTATGCAAGTAATTCTTTTAAAATGCTTGAAATTATTTTTCCATCCGCTTTCCCTGCCAATGCTTTCATTGCCAATGGCATTACTTTTCCAAAATCTGCAGCAGAAGAAGCGCCCGCTTCAGTTATAACGGCCTGAAGGGCTTGTTTTATTTCATCTTCACCCAATTGTTTAGGAAGGTATTTTTCAATCACCTGTATTTCTTCTTTTTCTTTTTCAGCTAATTCAGTTCGGCCATTTTGCATAAAAATATCATAAGATTCTTTTCTTTGTTTGGAAAGCTTTTGGAAGATTTTTATAGATTGTTCATCTTCAATTTTATCACTAGCACCAGCTTCTGAAGAAGCTAGCAAAAGTGCAGATTTTAGAGCCCTTAGGGCACGAAGACTAACTTCATCTTTAGCTTTCATTGCGGTGATAATATCTGCATTTATTTGTTCTTGTAATGTCATAGTAATTATGGGATAATTTATCTGTAAGATGTGTTTAGGTTAATAAATTCAACTATTTTTTTTTGGACATGTATTTTACACCTTTACCCAAAAAGAAGCCAAAAGTATCGCTTCTAAGACCGAGTCTGAGTGTTTCCATGGGAATGATATCGTTAGGAGCAATATTTCCAAGACTTACATTGGCCCCAACCAATTTGATAAAATAGGTTTGTTGTGCTTTTTGAGGTGCCTCCCAAATAATTTTTTCCTCTGGAATTTGGGTTAAAATTTCTTGTACCAAACCTTCGCGCACTTCGCCACTGCTTCTGTATACACCCACATTTCCAGCTTCTCGCGCCTCGGCAATGACCTTCCAAGCACCTGCTTGAAGCTCGGTTTGCATCAACTCAATCCACTGATAGGGAGGTAAAATTTTCTCAACGTCCTTGCTTCCCACTTCCGATAATACTATCACATGATTGCTCAATTTGTCAATAAAATCAAGCTTAATATCATGAGGCATTTCAATCGATCCATCAGAAACCTCAGCATGTGTCAATTTATATCTCTCTAATACTTTTAGATAATCATCAAATTGGTTTCTAACTACATATGCTTCAAACAAGGTACCGCCAAAATAAACAATGATATCATTTTGCTGGTATAGTTTAATTTTCTCCTCTAAGTTTGGCGAAACAAAAGAGGTTCCAAATCCAAGTTTAACAATATCAATATACTCCCCCGAAACAGAAATCATATCTTCGGCTTCACGAATGCTAAGACCTTTGTCCATTACCATTGTAAGACCCTTTTGGCGAGGCTTAATAGTTCTCTCTGGAATCATTTTAAGTTTAAAACCTTTCATTTGATATAATATTATTTTGGCTTTCGCCATTTACTGCAAATGTAAAAAAAATAGTTTTAGAGAAATATGATTAATGAAAGCGATTTCGTAGGGTCTATAGTAGGGTTCTGATAACACACCAAAATTACCAAGTACATCAAACCCGCAGATATAACTTTTCAAATAGCTGCTTTATTGAGATAAATTATGAGAAGATATTTGAGATTAAGCAAGGCTTAGCAGTTTATTTTAAAAGCAAAACGGACGCCACAGGAAGGTGATCTGAAGGGTAATAGGTGCCATTGTTATCTATAATGATTTGATAACTTTTTTGTTCAAATGAATTGTCATAGAATATAAAATCAATGTGTTTACATATGCCACTTAATACCTCAAAACCAGTAAAAGTGCAATCGCGCATGTCTGACTTAATATAGCTGTCTTTAAGTGGGTGAGCCTTATTTTTTACAATGGTTTTAAATGCTTTGGTGCTTGGTTCAGAATTGAAATCACCAGTTAGAATTACAGCCCCGTCTTTTGCAATATCAGCTACTTTTTTAATAATTAATTTGGAGCTTTCTTTTCTAGCCTTTACGCCAATATGGTCAAAATGGGTATTGAATATGAAAAGCGATTTTCCCGAATCCTTTAACTTTACCTCGCCATAACTACAAATTCTGGTTATGGCAGCGTCCCAACCTTTGCTTCCTGAAATTTCGGGTGTGGGCGATAACCAAAAAGTATTGCTAGAAATCAAATCGAACTTGTTTTTGCGAAAAAAAATGGCTGAAAATTCACCCTTTTTATCTCCGTCATCTCTTCCTACCCCCACATAAAAATAATCAGGAAGCATGTTTTGTAAATCATTCATTTGATTGAACAAACCTTCTTGAATACACAAGACATCTGGGTTACTTTTTTTCAATAAGTCTTTTACTGATTCTGTTCTTTTCCCCCACTGATTAAGCCCATCAGAAGCGACATCTAAACGAATATTATAGGTTATGACTTTTATTTCTTGAGCCATTGCAAAGTTAACGAGCAGGAGAAAAAGTAGGCTATTGTAAAATCTAATCATAGTATAAAAATAGGAATACTTTTTAACTAACCAAAATGTGAACTTTAAGCAGACCAATAACATGAAATAAATTAAAATCAAAAAATGCAGAATTGTCCTGCTGATTTTCCATATTTGCCTCAAATATCAAAGCATAAAACTACAATATGTCTCAAACATCAAGTCTTAATTTTATAGCTCAATTGGGCTTAAAAGACATCAACCACGGAACTTCAACAGGACAAAATCAATTCTCATCGGCAAATGCAGAATGCAAAGAAATATTCTCGCCTGTAGATGGCAAGTTGATCGGTAAAGTAACTTTTACTACAGAATCAGAATACAACGAAGTAATTAAAAAAGCGCAAGAAGCTTTTTTAATATGGCGTAAAATGCCATCCCCTAAAAGAGGAGAAATCGTTCGTCAATATGGAAACTTACTACGTGAATACAAACAGCCACTTGGCGAATTAGTGAGTTATGAAATGGGTAAAAGCTTGCAAGAAGGTTTGGGTGAAGTGCAAGAGATGATTGACATATGCGATTTTGCTGTGGGTTTGAGTCGTCAATTACATGGCCTGACTATGCACAGCGAACGCCCTAATCATAGGATGTATGAGCAATACCATCCAATTGGAATTGTTGGTATTATTTCGGCATTTAATTTCCCTGTAGCGGTTTGGAGCTGGAATAGTATGTTGGCAGCTGTTTGTGGAGATGTTTGTGTATGGAAGCCATCTGAAAAAACGCCCTTATCAGCAATTGCTTGCCAGCAATTAATGGCAAAAGTGTTAAAAGAAAATGAATTGCCGGAAGGCATCTTTAGT
>RGVD01000145.1 GCA_010027395.1 Bacteroidota bacterium | reverse complement strand
CACTTAGACCTATTACGGTTTTGATAGATTCTCTAATGTGATTTTCTAACAAATCTAATTTTTCATGAACATCTACAGAGTCTAGGATATCAATTAATAAAACTTTATCTTGTTGGTTTTCTCTGACATCCATTACTTTATCAAAGAATGGTATGTGCTTGTTAATGCGTGCCAGATACTTTCGCCAATTCATAGGTAACACAGATATTTGAGGCGTAATATTTAGGGTTATTATTTGTTTTAACAACTCAAGACCAACATTAACGGGTATTGGTTTATAACCTTGTATTTTTAATCTATCAACTAAACCAGCTGCCATACCAACCTCATCCCATGGTCCCCAGTTAATAGATGTGCAAGGCAAACCCATACCAAATCTATAATAAGCAAACTGATCCATAAAGGCATTTGCAGCAGAGTAGTTACTCTGACCAATTGAACCCAAGAGAGATGCTACAGAAGAAAAACATATAAAATAATCTAAATCTAAATTTTTTGTGAGATTATGTAAATTCCATGTGCCCTTGACTTTCGCAGCCATAACTCTATTAAAACTCTCTACCGATTGAGTCGACACAAGTCCATCTTCTATAACCCCCGCTGCATGTATTATGCCTTTAAGATTATTACAATAACCTAACAAGTGCTCTACATCTTCATATTTTGCTATATCAGCCTTCACCACATCAACTTTTACTTGTTGTTTCGCTAAGTCATCAATTATTTCTTTTAGATGAGTATTAGGTTCTTTTCTTCCTACTAATACGATATGTTTAGCTCCACAACTTGCTAACCATAACATGATTTTATAACCTAGACCACCTAGTCCTCCAGTTACAATATAGCTTGCACCTTCTACTGCTACTTCAGTTTCCTTAATATTCTCAAAGGTTAACGAGACTTTTCCTATATGTTTAGCTTGCTGCATGTACCGCATTGCCTGCTCTACATCATTTATAGTAAATTCTTTTACTGGAAGTTCAGATATATTACCACTTTTAACCATATCCATAATTTCATATAACAATGCGGAAATACCTTTGTTGTCTATGTCACTAAGATCATATATATAAAATTCTGCATCTGGACGCTCCTTATTAAATTTTTCTTTATCCCATACATTAAGTTTACCTATCTCACAGAAACGTCCACCTTCCTTTAAGACACTAACACTGTTGCTAACAAACTCTCCATTTAAGCTATTCAATATCACATCCACTCCCGCTCCATTAGTATCAACCTTAATCTGATCTTTAAAACTTAAGTCCCTAGAACTATATACGTGCTTTATTCCGTTAGCTTTTAAAAAATCCCATTTATTTGGATGAGCAGTTGCATAAATTTCAGCTCCTATAGATTGAGCAATTCGCACTGCTGCTTGTCCGACCCCACCAGCAGCATTGTGGATTAATATCCTGTCACTTACTTTTAGATGAGCGCATTTTAATAACCCATACGCAGCTGTAATATATGCTACAGGCAAAGTAGCACCTGCTGAAAAACTTAAATTAGCTGGTTTAGATATTAACAATTCTTGTGGAACTATTACATCAGTTGCGATACCCCCACCGCCAGGTTTATATACTATAACTTCATCACCTGCTTTAAAGTTTGTTACATTCTTTCCAATATCTTTTACTATTCCAGCACATTCGTATCCAAAAACCACATCTTCAGCTAATTTAGTATTGCTAGGATCTTCTATCGCTCTCATCATTCCGAGCATTCTTAGTAAATCTCTAAAATTAACTCCACTTGATATTACTTTGACTCTTACTTCATCATCTGCCAGTAATGGCAATTGTAAATTCTTCATGTGGAGACTAGTTATCACTCCATAAGTCGATAAACTCAATATTTTAGTATTACCGCTTGCCAATTTTGATATATCGAAGTTTTGCAATCTGGCTACATATCTTTCACTATTGTTGTAAACAACTTGCGTTTCTTCGCCTGAAAGGAGGAGCTCTGAAGTAATTTGCTTAGTGTCCTCAGTCAGGTTAGAATTAGAATCTAAATCTAGACAAATAACAGGTATCTCAAATTCTAATACTAATGTATTGCCAAATCCCCAGATAACACTTTGCCATAGCGACTCTCCTCTTTTTGTTCCTTTAGTTACTAGTAGCAGTTTAGTATCTAGATTGTTATCCTTAATGTATTTTGATAGCGATAACAGTACTTGGCAATCTGCCTGTATTTCGATATTATTAGTTATGTTATATAGATAAACTATGTTATCAAATCTAGTTTCTTCGGTGTTAGTATGTAATATGTTAATGTCTTCTCCGGACATTATAGTTACACTACTTGCGTATTCACTAAGACTATTCTTAAGTTGTTCAGCTATACCCAAACCATCAGAAATGATTAAACAATTACCAAGAGATTTGTTTAGAATAGTATCTTTAACTTTGTTCCACTCCACATTGTAAAAACAATCTGTATTAACTAGACCAACAATAGAACGATTTGTACTTTTTCTTAGTTTACACCCCTCTAGTATAGCTGCAATATTTCCATTTATATCGAGCAATTTAACTGTTGCTATTAGCAATTCTGTATTATCTTGCTGCTTATCATATATAATATGAGCATACAATTTTGTCTGTAGTTTCTCATAAAAAGTAAATTTCTTATAACCAATTGGTAAATATAAATCATTATTTGGAACAGCTGCAAGCAATACATGAAAACAACTATCTAATAAGGCAGGATGACTGATGTAATCCTCACTGTCATCCTTTAGTTCTATATACCCAAGCGCTTCTCCTGTGTTGTTGGACCATAATCTTTTTATATTTTGTAAACTATTTCCGTAATCTATACCCTTAGTTTTTAAATTGTTATAAAATGCTTGTATATCTTCTCTCTCAATAAGATTCTGTTGAATATTTACTATGTCAAGTTTCATAGTCAAAGAATGCAGATCACTAAACTCAATTTTACCAGTTACATGCTTGTTCCAAGATGGAAAATTATTCTCTGTATTTAATGAATGTATTTCAGCATTATACAAACAATTGCTTTCTGTGTTTAGTAAAACTTGGATAAGTCTTGTATCACTTACCTCAAGTGATCTTTCAATACTAATATCGTGTAATATAATCGTCTTATATTCAACAGATGGCGTTGATTTAAATAAAGCTAATTTAGCTCCAAATACTAGCATCTCTATATAAACACTAGCTGGACATATGGATTTATCAAAAACACGATGATCTCTAATATAATCTAATTCCTGGATTGATACTGTCGATTCAAATTGAAATTGACCTTCTTTTAAAAGGGGAGAAATTTTTTGACTTTGTAATAAATGATGTTTTATTGCTATATTGTACAATTCAGAATTATTGTCCTGTACCACGTCCACCCATGTATATTTCTTATCAAAGCAATAGTTAGGCAACGCAGTCTTAGAATATTTTTTATTATCATAAAATCCTGGCCAATGAATATCCATACCTTGAACATAGCAACTTGCTAAACTACTGAGCAACGTATCTATTTCTTGCATAGGTCTGATACTTGGAAGTAAAAGTCTCTCGTTATAACCTTTTTGTACTTGATAGCTACCAATCAAAGCAGTCAGCACTGGTTTTGGACCTATTTCAATAAAATTGCGAATACCCATCTCATCTATTACTCTTATGCTGTTAGCAAAAAGCACTGGCTGTAATATATGTTCTGCCCAATATTTGCCATCTAACTTCTGTAAAGGATTATTAGTAACATTTGATAAAAGTATAATCTGCGGTTTGCAATATTCAATTGTATTCGCGAGTTCTAAAAACGCACTATAAACTGGTTGCATCAAATGTGAATGAAACGCATGTGAAACACTTAAGAGAGAGGTTTTATAACCCAACTCTTTTATGTCATCTTGTAATTTAATGATAGCATCATAATTTCCTGATACTACTATACTATCCAAAGAATTAACAGCTGCAATTGACAAGTCATCTTTATACTTGTTCATACACTTTTCTACAAAATCTCTATTAGCTATTATACTGAGCATACCTCCTGGAATTTTTGATGCTAAACTTTCAATCAGATAGCCTCTGGCAGCGATTAATTTTAAAGCATCTTTTAATGAAAATACCCCAGCAATACACGCAGCAACATATTCACCTACACTATGACCCATTACTACACTTGGTTTCAGTCCCCACGATAACCACAATTGAGCCAAAGCATATTCAAACGCAAACAAAACAGGCTGTGTATAACGTGTTTCCTTTAATATTTCTCCATTAGAATACTCTTGGCTATATAGTAACTCTAATAGATCTTTATCCATATACTCTGAATAACACGCAAGTATCGCAGCGCATTCATCTATTGAATCTTTAAAAATAGGATACTTATTATACAATTCATATCCCATATTTGCATACTGAGAACCTTGACCCGTGAATAAAAATGCAACCTCTTTGTTATGTTCGCCTGCAGTAATCTTAATATCAGCTGTATTTTTCTTATGTTCTATACATGCGCTTAGTTTCTCTTTCAGATCTTCTAGTGAGTTAGTTTTAATAGCAAGTCTATAATTAAAATGGTCTCTACCTACATTGGTAGTATAACAAACCTTCGCTACATCTTGCTCTTGATATATAAAGTCCTTATATTTGTGCATAAGACGCAGTAAAGCTGATTCATTTTTAGCTGATATAGTAAACAAATAATTATCCATACTAGGACATTCATTTGCAATATTGCTATTATGATCAGATATAATAACATGCGCATTTGTTCCACTCATTCCAAAGGCACTAACACCAGCTAATTTCCGTCGTGACTCATTCCATTTTGTTAATTCTATAGGTACTGAAAACAAATTTTCATCTAACTTAAGACGAGCATTAGGCTTATCAAAATGTAAGTTTGGTGGTATAGCATTATTTTTTATAGATAAAGCTACCTTCATTAAACTAGCTAAACCAGCTGTTGCACCTAAATGACCAATATTAGTCTTAACGGAACCTAAATATAATGGCCTAGTTCCCTTACGAAAAAATACTTTTGACAAAGAGTTTACTTCTATATAATCTCCTAAAGAGGTACCTGTTCCATGTGTCTCTATATATTGCACATCCTGGGAATCAATGTTTGCATCCTTAATTGCTGCATGCAACATTTTTTGTTGTGCAATACTAGATGGAGTAGTAATTGTCAAACTCCTACCATCATGATTAACAGCTACTCCTTCTATTACAGCTATAATATTGTCACGATCTTTTTCTGCATCAGATAGTCTCTTGAGAATCATAACATTACAACCTTCTCCTTGTGCAAAACCATCTGCCCTTGATGAGAAGGTCTTACACCTTCCATCTTTTGACAGCACGCCCATTTGGGAGAATCCAATCGTCATATGAGGAGTTAATAGTAGACTTATACCCCCTACTAATGCGAGTTCAATATCATGACTTTGTAATGCTCTAACAGCTGAGACTAGGCTTACTAAACCAGATGAACATGCTGTATCTGTTTGTACGGATAGACCATGTAAGTTCAAAAAATAAGAAATACGTCCTGATGACAAACTACGTAAATTACTTAAAGTTGAATAAGCATTAATATGACGAACGTGAGGTATATAATATCTTTCTGCTGAATAATCGTCCCAGTGCATACCGATGTATACGCCTGTATTGCTCTCAGCAAGAGTGGATGGAGGTATTCCAGCATTTTCTAAAGCTTCCCACGAGACTTGAAGTAATATTCTATGTTGTGGATCCAAACTGTTAGCTTCCCTATCTGACATCATAAAAAATTCAGCATCAAAGCTTTTTATTATATCGTCTTCTAAATATGCCCCAGTCTTAACATAATACTTACCAGGCGTGACATTAGGGGAATAATATTTATCCATATCCCAATCTTTACGTACCTTAGGTATCTCACCGATAGCGTCCAGCTTCACAGCTAAAACCTTATCCCAGAACTCATCTGGTGTGTTAGCACCACCTGGCATTCTACATGCCATACCAATAATAGCTATACTTTCTTTCATATTTTATATTATTATGTAATTACTTTTTCTTTTGCTTTACAAAACTTATTATATCATTTATAGACTGAAAATTAGTTTGAACCATCTCTTCAGGTTCGAATGATACATCGGCACCTTGTTCTATAAATTGAATTAAACGAAATATATCCATTGAATCTAATATTCCTTGCTCTATGATATTTAAATCATTTGTAATTCTAATTTCTGGTTTGTCATACAAAAATTCTTCTTGTATAAAGTTACTAATTGACTGCTCTAATTTTTTGATATCCATAAACTTACCTATTGCTTGCTAACTCTTTTAATCTTACCTTATCAACTTTGCCATTATGAGTCTCTGGTAGCTCTGATAAAAAAGTAATAAAAGTAGGAACCATATACCTTGGCAAAAACTTACTACAAAATTTTTTTACGGCTTTTTCATCCAGTTTTTCACCATTTCGGGGACTGGAATTATTTGATACTACAAAAGCATGTATTAAATTTGTATTTTCCACATCTGGAATCGGTACTACTGCACTTCTAATAATATCTGGATGATCGTGTAACACGCTTTCTATTTCTCCCATTTCTATACGATAGCCTCTACTCTTTATCATCCCATCTAATCTACTTAAGTAGATT
>RGVD01000144.1 GCA_010027395.1 Bacteroidota bacterium | reverse complement strand
CAGATACAGTGGGTATTCAACGTTATAAAGGTTTGGGTGAGATGAATGCAGAACAATTGTGGAGCACCACTATGAATCCTGATACCAGAACTTTAAAGCAAGTGAGTTTGGATAGCGCGGCTGAAGCAGATAGAATTTTTAGCATGCTTATGGGCGATGAAGTTCCACCAAGAAGGGAATTCATTGAAGCCAATGCACGTTATGCTAAAATTGACGTTTAATTAAGATAAAAAACTAAACTAAAAAGAGGCTGTCCCAAAAGGATGGCCTCTTTGCATTTAGTCACATTGAGCGGAGACTGTCATTTCGAGAGGAGCCGGAGTCATTGTCATTTCGAGCGGAGTCGAGAAATAGACAAAACATAATCAATAGTGCGTTCTCGACCCCGCTCCTGAACTGACACAATTTATTCTAGCTTATATCAACACTCTTTTTTTATGAATACACCCTCAGGCTTTTACCCATTAAGGCGGTATTGTATTTGGTTAAACTTCTTGATGCAGGTCCTTGTGTCACTGCTCCAAACTCATTAAATCTAGCGCCATGAGAAGGACAATTAAAACTGGCATTGGTTGAGCTATAACTCACATTGGTACCCTCATGTGTGCATGCTGCCGATACAGCAATAAAAGCACCGGTTTTAGTTCTGGCAACTATTACACCACTTTGGATTAAGTAGCCTCCATTTACTGAAAGAGCTCCTGTACTCGTATCAATGGTAAAATCAACATTGCTTGGTGCCGGTGTTGATGAATCCGATTTAGAGCAACCAGATAAACCACCTATACAAGCTGGCACTAATAAGGAAGCCACACCTATGCCTACTTGCGATAAAAATTCTTTTCTGTCCATAATTTGTTTTTCTATGACTCAAAAGTAAAGTAATATGATACTGATAATTGTTATTTTCTTGTCATATAGAATTTTAATTTTATTATGGCTAAAATAACTTATAGTAGGTTAAGCCTGTTTGCATATTAACTTAATTTTTAGAAGTTAATAGTCCTCGAAATTTTTTAACATAATAGAATAGCTATATGAATAACCTAGAAGAAAATCTAAACAAAAAGTCATAAAAAAAGCCTTGAAATTCAAGGCTTTTAAGTTAAATGGGTGGATGATGGGGCTCGAACCCACGACCCTCGGTACCACAAACCGATGCTCTAACCAACTGAGCTACAACCACCGTTTATTTTTTGAGTGTGCAAATGTAAGGATGCTAAACGTATAGACAAAACTTTATGCAAAAAAATTAAACATTTAGGAGACTTATTATCTTATCTCCTTCATATATATGCTTTCCACCTCTGTATAATGATGCACTTTTTACCATGGCCTTGGCCACATTTTCGCCACTTATAAGGGCGTATTTTTGAAGTTTGGCTTTTAAGAAAACGGAGATAGGCTTCATAATCATGATTCCCCACCACTCGCTAAACCTAAATTCTGATCTAGGGCCGGTAAGCAGAGATGGTCTAAAAATACTGGTACATAAAAATCCTAATTTATCAATATCATCCTCAGCTTCACCCTTTATCCTGTTATAAAAAATGTTTGAATATTTGTTTGCGCCCAATGCCGAAACCATTAAAAAATGGGTCACACCATTAGCACGAGCCAAAGATGCCGCCATAAAGCAGTAATAACGATCTACTTTTTCGAAAGCTTCTTTTGTTTCAGCTTTTTTAATGGTGCTACCTAAACAACAAAAAACCTCGTCAACCTTAAACAAATCAGCATATTCCGACATGTTGTCAAAATTGATAACATGTTGCTCTAATTTAGGGTCGCTGATAACCATTTCCTTTCGTAAAATTAATACTACTTTGGAATAATCATTACTCTTAAGTAATTGGTAAACTACATTTTTACCAACCAATCCTGTTGCTCCTATGACTGTCGCTTTTTTCATTAATTAGAACGCAATATAAATAATTAAGAACATATTTTCATTTTGACATTACAACAGCGATGTTGATTGTAACATTTTTTATACTTTCGCCTCAAAATTTATTATCGGTATGATTAACAACCATGAAATTGATTACCGCATTTTCGGTAGCGAGATGCAATGTGTAGAAATTGAATTAGATCCTGAAGAAACCGTAATGGCAGAACCTGGAAGCTTCATGATGATGAATGATGGGGTGCAAATGAATACCATTTTTGGAGATGGGAGTCAACAACAAGGAGGTATTTTGGGTAAGTTAATGTCAGCTGGTAAACGCATGCTTACAGGTGAAAGTTTGTTTATGACTGCCTATACCAACATGGGTCAAGGAAAAAGGCAAGTTACCTTTGCAGCCCCTTATCCAGGTAAAATCATTCCTTTGGATTTACACAGATTAGGTAATAGAGTAATTTGTCAGAAAGACGCTTTCTTATGCGCTGCTAAAGGAGTTAGCATTGGTATAGAATTTCAAAAAAAGCTTGGCACTGGCTTGTTTGGTGGTGAAGGCTTTATCATGGAAAAACTTGAAGGTGATGGAATGGCATTTGTTCATGCAGGTGGTCACGTGGAAGAACGTGAATTACAACCTGGTGAATTGTTAAAAATAGATACGGGCTGTATTGTTGCCTTTACCAGAGATGTAGAATATGATATCCAATTTGTAGGTGGAATAAAAAATACCTTATTTGGCGGTGAAGGCGTTTTCTTTGCCACTTTAAGAGGACCTGGAAAAGTTTGGATTCAATCTTTACCTATTAGCAGATTAGCAGGAAGAATTATGCAATATGGCATTAGAGGAGGTAAAGAACAAGGGAGTATTTTAGGTGGACTGGGTAACCTTTTAGATGGTGATGGATTTTAGATAAATTTGGAATTGAAAATTACGAAATAGAAATTAAAAAAGAGTATTCAATTTAGCAGTTAATCAATTAACAGATCATATCGATATAATAATAAAAGATATAATAGATATAAAAAATGGGAAGAGCATTTGAAAAACGCAAACATAAAATGTTTGCTAACAACTCAAGAAATAGTAGAGCGTTTACAAAAATCGGAAAAGAGATTGCTATTGCAGTGAAAGCTGGTGGTCCAGAACCTGAAAACAATTCTAGACTTCGTGTAATCATAGCAAATGCTAAGGCAGTAAACATGCCAAAAGCCAATATCGATGGAGCTATACAAAGAGCTAGCAGCAAGCAGGATAAGGATTTTCAAGAAGTAGTATATGAAGGAAAAGGTCTTCACAGTGTGGCCATTGTTATAGAAACAGCTACCGATAACCCAACTAGAACTGTAGCAAACCTAAGAAGTTACTTTAATAAAAAAGGGGGGCAATTAATGGTTTCTGGTTCTTTAGATTTTTTATTTGAACGTAAAGGTATTTTCAAAATTAAACCCAATGGTGTTTCGGTTGAAGAATTTGAATTGGAAATGATTGACTATGGTTTGGAAGAAGTGGAAGATGACGGTGAAGGACATTTGATGTTATCAGTTCCTTTTACTGAGTTTGGCGCTATGCAACAGGCCCTTGAAGAAAGAAAGATAGAAATTGTGAATGCTGAATTGATGAGGATTCCTACCACTTTTGTGGATGTGAGTGAAGCGCATGAAGACGAAGTAAATGTGCTGCTTGACTTGATTGATGAAGATGATGATGTAACAAAAATCTATCACAACATGAGATAAAACGAAAGGCTGGGTTTACACTCAGCTTTTTTTATTTACTCCTAATTGCATCTACAGGATTAAGTTTAGACGCAGACCAAGCAGGCAAAAATCCAGAGATGGTGCCGATGATAATACTCACCAACAAACCTGTGAGTACATTTTTAGTTGTAAGAAATACATTAAACTCAACCGTATGTTGGATAATCAAGGTTAAGAAATATACTATTGAGATGCCAACAATTCCTCCGAAAAGGCATAATAAAATAGCTTCTGTTAAAAACTCAATAAGAATAAAATAATTCTTCGCGCCCAAAGATTTCTTTATACCAATCTGATTGGTTCTTTCTTTTACCGAAACAAACATAATATTGGCAATACCAAATCCTCCAACAAGCATAGCAAAGCCTCCTATAATCCAACCACCCATGCTAACTACAGCAAAGGTTTGCTTAAGCGGTTCACTAATAAGTGTGGTTTTATTTAGGGCAAAATTCTCTTCTTGTCCTGGATGAATTTTACGCAGAGATCTCATCATTCCCCTCAATTCATTTTCTACTTCATCCATACTTTTGGCTTGGGATGCTTTAACATGTATGCGGCTATTTGCCCTATCACTGTTTATTCTAACAATTTTTGCAGCGCTGCCAACAGGTATTGTAATTACATTATCGAGGCTATTTCCAATAAGGCTCTCTCCCTCCTTTTTAAAAACTCCGATTACTTCATATTTTTTACCATCGATTTGAATATGTTGATCTATCGCTTGAATACTTGGAAATAAGGTAGAATAGACATCACTGCCAATTAAGCATACATCATTTCCATTGTTACTCTCAGCCTCTGTAAAATATCTACCACTTGTTAAATCAAAATTTCGGACCACATTATACAGGTGGGATACACCTTGAATATTAACCCCACTAGCAGAATTATTTCCAAACTTCACAAACTTACCACCCAAATCAACAGTTAAGATACTTGGGTACTTATTTTCCGATTTTTCCTGTATTGATTTTAATTCATTTAAAGTTGGATTTGGACGCTTCATGTACTTCCACCATTTGTAATCAGGACCGAACTCCCAAGGCCATTTTTCAACAAATACAACATCTTTACCTAAACTTTCAACACTGGTTTGAAGATTTATTTCTAAACTTTCAACAATCGTTAGAACCATGATGATACAAAAGATACCAATTGTTACACCCAATGTAGATAAAAAAGTACGCATCCTATTGGCGTTCAATGCTTGTAATGCAGCCGTTGCACTTTCTATAACTTGATTAAATAGGATTCCGAATTTCATTTATTTATTTTTTGCAATGATGCTACGAAAGTAAATAATAGCATTAGATTTAATTTATATTTTTATTGGCGGAGAGATGAATATTTGAGTGGACAATAACCCATCTATAAACAATTCATTTATTGTAAACGAGATAATCAATGTCGCAGTTTTAGGCTTGCTGTGAAATGGTAAAAAATCTAAAATTGAAAACAACTAAAGCTACCATAATATTCATTGCAATTGCTTGCCTTGCCTTCAAAGGTTTTAGTCAACAATTTAATAATAATGTAAAAAGCAAATCAGATAATGTTGTTGTAGATACTAGCTCAAAAAAAACCTAACATCCATTATTGATACTATTAATTTTGACCCAAATATTGACTTGGCAGAACAAATAATGCCTATCGACTCTATTTTGAATTATGTCTGTAAATATTCTCCAACACTCAAGATGATTGAAGCTGAAGAAGATAAATCTAAATACAACAGAAAATATATTAGCGCACTTTGGCTCAATGGAATTGGGTTGTTTTACAATTATACATATGGTAACCAATTTACCTCGTTAGTATCTAGCACTATGACAGATCAGCAACTATCAAACAATTTAGGTTTAGGTTACAGATTTGGAGTAAATGTTCAATTTTTATTAGGTGAGATTTATGGTAGAAAAAGTAAGCTAAAATCTTTGCAAGCTGAAGTAGAAATGGCAAAACAAAAACGAGCAGAAGCAATAATTGAAGTAAAAAGAAAAGTGATTAGTGATTACTATGATTTAATTGCCAATCAAAGATTAGTTAAATTAAAACAAACCAATGCAGAAAGTGCTGCATTAACAGCAAACATTGCTGAATACGAAATGAAAAGAGGAAAAATAATGCCTTCAGATTTATCAAGATTGAAAAATATCCAATCAATGGCATTCCAAAAAAATATAGTAGAAAATTATTTTGGGTTATTTTCAAATTTAATTTTCTTTACACTACTCAGTATTTTTATTGGATGTTTGTTACCTTATTTATCTGTTGTAAAAACGACAAAATGGCAATCAATTGCAAAACCAATCACTGGTTTTTCCATTATTTCTTATTCATTGTATCTGGTTAATGGTGGTCTAATTAATATATCTTTAAGACAATTATCAAACTGGGGGGAAGGATGGAGTGTTGTTGAAACAGGTATCGTGTATATTTTGTATTGGATTACCTGTCTTGTGGTATCTGCTATAATCTTTGTGTTTTTTGAAAAGCCAATGACAGATTTACGAAATCGCTTTAAATAATCATACCACTAAGAATATATTTTTATTATTTTTTTTTTATCATCAAAAGTTTGTCACTTAATAGTCCAATTTAACATCCCAATTAACACGAATTTGGATTCGGAAAATTTTAGCATTTCGAAATTTTCCATAATATTGTTACCTTACTAATATTTAATTAAACATTGATGTCGCTTCAATTGCCTCATGACATAGAAAACTTTAAACTAAAAGCCATTGAATGGCTTAGAGGCTTTGATATTTGTTGTATGCTAGACAATAACAACTGCATCAATGCACTTGGATTAAGTGATGTGGAATATATCATTGCTGCAGGTATAAGGCAGGAGTTTATAGGCAAAGGAAAAGGAGATTGGGAATTACTCACTGAAGCCCTTGAAAATATTGAGCAAGATTATCTTTTTGGTTATTTAAACTATGATTTAAAAAACCAAATTGAAAATTTAAGCTCCATTCATCCTGATTCTATTGGTTTTGATGATATGTATTTCTTCAAA
>RGVD01000143.1 GCA_010027395.1 Bacteroidota bacterium | reverse complement strand
CCAACACCTATTACTTTAATAATAGATGATTTTTCTTTAGGTAAGTTGAATTTAATTTTTGATTCCATTGTTAATTCATTTAATGCCGAAGCCTTGTTTATTATTATTAACCACTAAAGTCTTCCATGTCCCCTTTTTCGTAAAGCCAATCTTTGCCTTTTTTAACTATATCGTTTAAGAAACCTCCTAGTTTTACGCCAGGTTTTGCTGGTTTAGCCTCAGCCAATTCAGGAGCTTTGTTTTTTACTTTGCCTTTGTTCTCTTCATCCTCCAAAGCCCTGAAACCTTTTAGAACCAATCCTACGCCCGTGGCATACATTGTGCTAAATGCTCGTTTGCATAACCTATTCTAGAATCGAAACCAGTTACATATTCCACCAATTTATCTAAGTGGTTCAACTGAGAGCCTCCACCAGTGATCACAATACCTGCATTTAACTTTCGCTCTAATCCTGAACTTTTTATTTCGTATAAAACAGCTTCGAATATCTCTTCAACCCTGGCTTGAATTACATTGGCAAGATTTCTTACTGAAACCTCTTTGGCTGGTCTTCCATGAAATCCTGGGATACAAACAATCTCATTTTCTTTATTTTCTTCAGCCAATGCCGAACCAAATTTTACTTTTAGCAACTCCGCTTGGTTACGCAATACCGAACAACCTTCAACGATATCTTCAGTTATGATATTGCCTCCAAATGGAATAACTGCTGTATGTCTGATAATACCGTTTTTGAAGATGGCCACATCCGTTGTTCCGCCTCCAATATCCACTAAGCAAACACCCGCTTCCATTTCTTCTGTAGTAATTACAGCATCTGCCGATGAAAGCGGTTCTAAAATCAAACCTGCTACATCTAAACCAGCTCTGTCAACGCATTTGTAAATATTTTTGATGGCATCTACATTCCCAGTGATGATATGGAAGTTACATGAAAGTCTTACACCTGCCATGCCCACTGGATCAATAACATCTGCAAAATCATCCACTGAATACTCTTGTGGTAAAACATGAATAATCTTATCACCCGGAGGCAAAGCCAATTTAAAAGTATCTTCAATAAGTCTATCTACATCACTATAACTAATTTCATCATCATTGTTTGGGCGGCTTACGCTGTTGCGGTGTTGAAGGCTTTTGATATGTTGACCAGCAATACCCACATGCACGCTAGCAATTTCCAAACGGATATTATTCGTTTTCTCCATTGATTGTTTTGCTCTCTCAATGGCCTCGTTTATTGATTTTACAGTTTTGTCGATGTTGCGCACCTCACCTCTAATCACGCCTAAGCTTTCAGCTTTGCCCATGCCCAACACTTCTATTTTGCCAAACTCGTTACGTTTACCAACAATGGCGCAAACCTTAGTGGTTCCGATATCTAAGCCAACTATTACTGCATCCTTTTGCATTTTTTTATAATTTATTTCTTACAAATTACTTGTCCTTTGTACTTGATGTTGATGCTCGAATATTTGTTCCAACCTACTCTGTTTAAGCCTTCTTTGTAGAAAACGAACAATTTTTCAAACTTCTCATCCACCTCATCAGCATTTCCAAAAAGGATGATGTGATTACCTACTTTTGGTATCAGTATAAACTCATTATCCCTTGTTACAAATATCTGCTCTATTTGTGCTTTCCAGAATTCGTGTTTATCAACATATGAAGCAATTTTGTACAATTGGTGTCCTATATATGAGTACACGCTATCGTGGTTTTTGTACCTCTCGAAAATATTGCCATTAGCCACCAAAACCCTACTTGTAAATTGCATGGAAAGAGGTACTTTAATGCCAGTTTTGTCTATATAAAATGAACTGTTGTCGAACCTGTAAACCCTTAATAGTGGCTCCCTTTGTTCGATTTTTATGTTCAGGTTGCCCTTCATATCATGATACACTTTGGCATTTCGGATGTATCGGTTGCTGAGCAGTTTTAGCTCCATATTGTCAGCATTTATTTCGTCCGCGGTGCTGCCAACAATGTTTCTGCTCAATCCTGTTTTCCTAATCTCTTCAAGTACTTTTTGCCTATTGAAGAATTGCACATTTTCTGGAAGGATTTTGATGTTAACCTTTTCTATTTCTTTGGCGTCTAAATTTCGATTGACATAGATTAATGATACCAACACACCACATAGTATGACACACCAGAATAATAGTATTCCGATTTTCTTTATGATGCGTAGGGTTTTATCATTAAATATTTTCATTTATTTAGATAAAATATTCTTGATGGGTAGTATTAATAAATCAATGTCACCAGCTCCCAAAGTACAGAACACCTTTGGTTTTGATTGTCCTATCATATCCAAAAGCTCTTGTCTGCCAACTAAATGTTTTTTGCTTGTTATCTTGTCGTAAATAATCTTAGATGTTACACCTTCTATGGGTAGTTCTCTGGCTGGGTAAATGTCTAATAAATACACCTCATCGGCTATAGAAAGGCATTCTGCAAAACCATCTACAAAGTCGCGGGTGCGGGTGAAAAGATGTGGTTGAAAAGCAACACAAACCTTTTCATCAGGATACATATTTTTAACTGATGAAATGATGGCTCTTAACTCTTCTGGGTGATGGGCATAATCATCTATAAATATTTGATTGTCTGATTTGATAATATATTCAAACCTGCGCTTAACACCTTTAAATCCAAGCAATGCAGCACGAAGTTCATCTTCAGTTACACCTAAAAGCAAACAAGCTGCCGAGGCAGCCACAGCATTTTCTACATTGTGCAAACCTGGAATTCCTAATTGTAAATTAGCTAAGGTATGACCTTTAAAATGCAAATCAAAATGATAATTGCCTTTTATGATTTGGATGTTTGATGCATAAGCATCTGCTTTTGTTTTTATCGAATATGTGAGTAGTGGCGAATCAATATTCGCTTTTTCCATCAAGGGCGAATGTTGATTAGCCCTTACAGCATTGTATGTAGGCGAAAAGTTATTCGCTCCTACTAAATCCAATTCCTTTTTGATAATTAGGGTGCCACCTTCTACCAATCTGTTAGCATAATCTAGAAATGATTTTTTTAGTTCTTCATGTTCCCCATAAATATCCAAATGGTCTGCATCCGTTGAGGTGATGATAGAAATAAATGGATGCAGCGTTAAGAAGGAACGATCAAATTCATCTGCCTCTACAACCATTGCGGATTGTTCAATATTCTCTGAGGACTTTTCATTCAAAAGCAAATTTGTATTGTAATTGCTTGAAATACCACCTAGGAATGCATTGCAATCTACATGACTTTGTTTCAGTATATGAGCCAATAGGGTAGAGGTGGTTGTTTTTCCATGTGTACCAGCTACACCTACTGTTTTACTTTGTTCGCTTATCAGTCCTAATACTTGCGAACGTTTTAAGATATTGAATCCATTGTTTTTAAACCAAGCCCACTCTTGGTGATTGACCGGTATGGCTGGGGTTAATACTACCAAACAGTTGTCGGTTGATAGTTGATGGTTGATAGAGACTTTATCCGCCAAATCTTCGTAATGTATTGCTATTCCCTCTGCCACCAATTGTTTGGTAAGATTGGTTTCTGTTTTATCGTAGCCCATCACTTTTATATCAAGGTGATTGAAATAGCGAGCTATGGCACTCATTCCAATGCCCCCAATACCAAGGAAATACGCGTATTTTATATTTTTAAAATCCATTTCAATTTATTTATTTCCTAATCATTCTTCGACTCCGCTTATTCTTCGATTCCGCTCAGAATGACGCCTAGTTTAACACTCTCACATTTTCACATTCCCACATCTGCACATTTACCTATGTGCACATATAGCCAAAACCTCATCTACAATCCTTTCTGCTGCATCGGGTATAGCAAAACGACTGATGTTATTCATCAGTTCATTTTGCTTTTGCTCATCTTTAATTAAAGCTAGCAATTCATCAATTAACTTACTTTTTGCATCTATATCTTTTACCAAAATCGCAGCTTGTTTATCTACCAAGGCCATGGCATTTTTGGTTTGATGGTCTTCTGATACATTAGGTGATGGTACCAATATAACTGGCTTCTTCACTTGTGCCAACTCTGCAATAGATAAAGCCCCAGCCCTTGAAATTACTACATCCGCAGCTGCATAAGCCAAATCCATTTCATAAATGAATTGTTGAATTTTAAATGTTGAATGTTGAACTGATTCAGCTTTTGAAAAATTCTTACCAGTTTGCCAAATCACATTCACGTTTGCTTCTTTTAGTTTATCAATTCCTTCGAAAATGCTTTCGTTGATGGTTCTTGCGCCAAGGCTTCCACCAATAATTAATATGGTTTTTTTGCTTGCATCCAATTTGAAAAACGAAAGGGCCTCCACTCTTTTGCCCGAAATATCGAGCAAGTCTTGCCTTATTGGATTGCCTGTTTTTATGATTTTGCTTGCTGGGAAAAATCTTTCCATGCCATCATAAGCAACACATATTTTATTAACTCGATCTTTTAATATTTTATTAGTGATACCAGCATAAGAATTTTGTTCATGTATCAAGGAAGGGATTTTTTTCTTGGTTGATGCGTAAAGCATGGCTCCACTTGCATAGCCTCCAAACCCAATGGCCACATCAGGTTTGAAGCTTTTTAAAATGCCCAATGATTTAAAAACGCTACTTATTACTTTGAAGGGGAATAGTAAGTTTTTAGTAGATAAACTTCTTTGTAATCCGCTTATCCATAAGCCTACAATGGGATAACCTGCTTTGGGCACTTTCTCCATTTCCATTCTATCGCTCGCACCCACAAATAGAAACTCAACTTGGTTGTTTAGTCTTTTTTGTAGTGCTTGGGCAACCGCAATGGCAGGATAGATATGACCTCCAGTTCCACCACCACTTATTACTACTTTTAGCTTTTTCATTTTACTAATAGCTTTTACTTGCAAACCTATTGTTATACAATTTCAGATAATTCGTTTATTTTATTGCTTTTTACCTCTTCTTTGATTTCTAAGCTTTCTTCACCTTCTTCTATATGTCGGCTTACACTCATGATAACTCCAAATGCCAAACTTGTAAAGAAAATAGATGTTCCACCCTTACTCACCAAAGGCAAGGTTAGACCAGTTACAGGAAATAGATTTACCGCTACTGCCATATTAATCAATGCTTGTAATACCAAGGCAAAGCTCAAACCCACCGCTATCAGTGCCCCAAATGCTTGTGGTGACTTAAGAATGATACGCATGGCTCGGTATAAGAAAAATAAATAAAGCATTAACAAAATGATTGCTCCGATAAAACCATATTCTTCTGCTATAATGGCATAGATGAAATCTGAATATGCTTCGGGAAGGAAATTTCTTTCAGTGCTATTTCCTGGAAGTTTACCGAAAATACCACCAGAGGCTATTGCTATTTTTGCATGATCATTTTGGTAGGTTACATCAGGGTCGTTTTGTGGTGGTTTGCTAAAGTTTTCAATTCGATGTTTCCACGTTAAAAACCTTGCTACATGTTGCAAGTATTTTTCTGGGGTATTCATTACCACCAGAACCATTATACTGAGCATTACACCCAATACCAAAGTTAAAATGCCTAGATGCTTTAAGCTTACTCTGCCAATAAACATAACCAATAAGCAAGTTGAAAATAGCACTGCTGCCGTTGAAAAATTCTCAGGGGCTATTAACGCACAGGTTAATGAAACATGGATGAGTATTGGCAAGAATCCTTTTTTTAAGTCTTTGATTTCATCTTGTTTTTTTGCTAGTGTACGAGTTACATATAAAATGATGGCCACCTTGGCAAAATCGGAGGATTGTACAGTAAAGCCCATTAGTCCAATCCATCTTCTAGCGCCATTTATCTCAACGCCAAAAATCAAAGTATACATTAAAAGTGCATAGGACACGTACAAGAGAAACCTTGAAAGAGCCATGAAATTACGATAATGAAAGGAATGAACGGTCAACATAATGCCAAAACCCATAATGAGGTAAAAGCACTGTGTGAATAAATAAGACTCTGTGTTGCCTCCTGATTTTTTGTAGGCTAAACCGCTTGTAGAGCTATACACAGCAAGCAGACCCCAAACCGACAAGGCTAAAATAATTAGCCACATCAATTGGTCCCCACGAGGTTTTATGTTATTCCAAAATTGGTTCATATTAATTAAGAATTAGGAATTAAGAAATAAGAATTGAATGCAATTTCACCTCTAACCTTAATTCATTTCATTTTCGCTTGATGATTTTGCCCTTGCAGGCGTCCTCGCCTGCAAGATTTCCTGTATAGTGAATGTTTGGCGGGGACGCCAACATCGGCAAATTCAGTATTATATATTTCTAATTATAAATTACGTACCGCAGCTTTAAACTGTCTGCCTCTGTCTTCGTAGTTTTTAAACAAATCAAAACTTGCACAAGCAGGTGATAACAATACTGCCTCTCCTTGTTTAGCTAGTTTGAATGCTACGTGAACCGCTTCTTGAGCGCTTGTTGTATTTAGTATCATATCTACATCTTTACCAAAAGCTTCGTGTATTTTATGATTGTCTAATCCCATACAAACGATAATACGTACCTTGTCTTTAACAAGTTCTTTTAGCATAGTATAGTCATTCCCTTTGTCGGTGCCGCCAGCAACCCAAACAACAGGTTTGTCCATACTTTCTAATGCATACCATGCAGAGTTTACATTGGTTGCTTTTGAGTCGTTGATGAACTCGACACCACGAACCATCGCTACTTTTTCAAG
>RGVD01000142.1 GCA_010027395.1 Bacteroidota bacterium | reverse complement strand
GCTCTGGCCCTCAACGAACAGGGCTTGTCTCTCAAGGGATCCCGCATATTGATCCTGGGCATCGCGTACAAGAAGGACATTGACGACCTGCGGGAATCGCCCGCCCTGGATATTATCCGCATCCTGCAGGAGCGTGGTGCGGAGGTTCTCTACCACGATCCGTATTGCCCGGCAATTGCCGATGATGGACATACAGAAATTCCAGATTTACCCCTTTACAGCACCCCGCTGACCGATGATTTGCTAAAGCAATGCCACGCCGTCGTAGTGGTGACGGATCACAGTGGATTGGATTATCACGGCATTGCCTCCAAAGCAAAAGCGATGGTGGATACAAGGGGTGTGATTAATTAAGAACAATGTTTCCATTGAACGGATTATTGGCCAGCAGCAAGTTGAATATCAGAATACGCCAAGCCCCATGATCGCTGAGGCGCAACGAAAGACGCGAATGTTACCAAAGGATGCAGTCACAACTCAATAAGTAACACATTTTTTTTTGAGGTCAATTAATCCTCAAAAAAACCACCTAACGACATAATATCGGCTAAATTCTAAATACTCAAAACCCGCATCAAAAGTCAATTGAAAAATTCTACTATTTTTTAATGTGATGCAATAAAGCCGCCTATAACAAATAACAGCCGCTAATGATATTAAAGTTTGCAAGGAACATTCTTATTGAAAAAACAAGATCAAGCCGCGTAAAAAAAAATATATTTTTCGGATTCATTTTTAAGGCATTAAATATTTCAATCGGATTTTACACTGTTTCTGTTACTTTAAATTGCATTGATTCTGATACCTATGGCATTTGGTTGATAATTACATCAATGATTGGGTGGCTTGGCTTTTTTGATATTGGTCTGGGAAATGGCTTAAGAAATAAATTTGCTGCAGCTATTGCTTTGGGAGATGATAAGCAAGCACGTCAACTAGTTACTACTGCCTATGTAACAATTTTTTTTATATGCTTTACAGCAAATTTTTTGCTCTTTTATTTAATTGACCACGTTGACTTACCTCGTCTAATTGGAATTTCAGAAAACAAAATAGATTTGGGCAATCTGCGAGTTTTGGTTAAGGTAGTATCGGCTTCGTTTTTCATTACGCTTACACTAAACTTGATTGGGGCGCTATTAAATGCCCTACAAAAGGGATACATTACTGCTGCTATTGATTTAATATCAAAAACATTGACATTATTCGGAATAATCTGGATTAGTAAAACAGAAAATGTATCATTGTTGAATTTGAGCCTAATTTACGCAATTGTCACGCCTGGGGTTTTGTTGCTGTCTTCGTTTTATTTTTTTTTGATTTTATATAAAAGATATTGCCCAACATTAGACCTTTTTGATTATTCTAAAGTAAGAGATCTGTTTTCCTTGGGATTGAGCTTTTTTGTTATCCAGATATCAGGTATTCTTTTATATCAAACAAATAATGTGATAATTAGTCACCTAATTGGGCAAGATATGGTAACTAAATACAACGTGTCCTTAAAGTATTTTAGCGTTCTTTCAATAGCATGGTCGATCGTTCTTGCTCCATTTTGGAGTGCTAGTACAGAAGCATGGGTCACAAAAGATTTTAAGTGGTTGAGTAGGAATGTAACCAAATTAATTAAAGCATGGATTGTTTTACTAATACTAGGAATTGTGATGCTAGCTCTCTCTAATAGGGTATTCGCTATTTGGATAAATAATGATTTTAGAGTGCCTCTAGGTCTTACAATTACCATGTTAATCTCAATTTTATTGAGTGCCTGGAATGGCATTTTTAGTCATTTTTTTAATGGAACCGGAAAATTAAATGTTCAGTTGTTTTTTGCAATTTCAACGTCCGTAATCAATGTGCCTTTGGCTTGGTATTTGGGTAGACTTTACGGGATTGAAGGCATCTTACTTTCAAACGCTATACTTGCGCTTCCGACCGTTGTTGTTTACCCGATTTATATGCGTAGGTTATTTCAAATTTAAAAGAATTAATATTTTTGAAACTCATGAAAATATTATGGTTTACTAACACTCCTGCGAATGGAATAGAATACTTGGGCAAGGAGCTTTCTGGTACAGGGGGGTGGCTTCAGTCCCTTGATAGAGAAATACAGAATTCAGTCGAATTGTTTGTTGTTTATCACGGCGGGAATAATATGTCCTTCACAAACCGTAAGACTAAATATATATCTGTTTCACATAAAGTATCAATTTGGTCAAAAATATTTTCCCGATCAAGATTAAAGAGTCAATCGTTTTTATTGGAAAAATATCTAAGTATCATTGAAAAAGTAAATCCAGATTTAATTCACATTCATGGTACGGAAAATCACTTTGGCATTATTATTAAACATGTAAAATGCCCAATTGTGGTTTCAATGCAGGGTATAGTAAATGTATATGAACACAAGTTTTTCTCTGGTTTAGAACGAAAATATATCCGTTTTGGCGATAAATTTTTCAATGAATTCAACTGGCTTCGTTCACTTCTTAATTACGAGATTGATACTTTGGAGAATGCTAAATATATTATAGGCCGAACTGAATGGGATCGACGTGTTACCTTAACGATTAATAGAAATCGCCAGTATTATCATGTAGACGAAATATTGCGAGATTCCTTTTATGAAAATAATTGGAAAAGTTCAAAAATGCCTGATCGTATTAGAATTGTATCTACGACTAGCAATACATATTACAAGGGTTTAGAAACAATTTGCAATTCGTTATATCTATTGATTAAAATGGGAATGGAAGTGGAATGGTCGATAATTGGTGTCAATGAGAAGGACTTAATAGTTAAGCGTGTAAAAAAAAGCCTGGGAAAAAAGTATCCAATGTCTTCAATTAGGTATTGTGGAAGATTATCGGAAAGCAATCTGGTGAGCATATTACTAAGTTCTGACTTATATGTTATGGCTTCCCATATTGAAAATAGTCCAAATAATTTATGTGAAGCAATGGCTTTAGGTATGCCCACGATTTCATCTTTTGTAGGTGGCGTTGGGTCGCTAGTAATAGGTAATGTATCAGGTATCCTGTTGCAAGATGGTGATCCTTGGTCATTAGCAGGTTCTATTTGTGAATTATCCAATGATTGGGAATTAGCGTGTACGTTAGGTAGTAAAGGGAGGGATGTGGCATTAAAAAGACATAGCAAGAATAAAATTGTTAAAGATATTTTAAAGTTATACATGGATTTAATAGAATTAAAAAGTATCAATATTAATCGGTAGATGAGTATCTATTTTCGATATTTTGTGGTGCTGCTTTTCGTTCTTATAAATGGAAATCCATTTTTTCAACAACAAGTTGAGGCAGGAATTATTATTCTTTGTATTTGTAGCTTGTTTCTTATTAGGAGAGATTATATCAAGCAAATGCAAAATGATCAGAAGTCCTTTCTTTTAATTTTGTTTTTTATTTCTTTTGAACTAATTCATGGATTAGTCTTTGGTCTTAGTAATGAAAAAACAATTTTTAGGGTTTTTAGTTACTTTTTTATTTCGCTTGTCTTTTCAAGATTGTTTATTTTTGATTTTATAAGAATATATGTTAATTTAATTATAGGGTTAGTTTTATTTTCTTTTATTTTTTATTTATGTGCCTACCTTACGCCGAATATTTATTTTTATCTTAACAACTTATCTGCAATTGTATTTCCATTGAGAATGAATTATGCAGATTATTCAACCCCTACTATGATCCTATATACGTTTGATACAGGTTTTATTTCGGGCGAAGGGGAAATTTTGCGAAATCCGGGATTTACATGGGAAGCTGGAGGTTTTGCATTTTTTATAAACATAGCAATATTTTTTGAACTAATAAATACTCAGCCAAAGAGCCTTTTTCCTTTTTTAACTAGAAAGCGGTCAATCATTTTGTTCTTAGGCCTTATCTCAACATTTTCAACTGCTGGATACATTTCTTTATTTGTTTTAATATTTTTCTACTTCGTGACTTATTTAAACATAAATAACGTAATTAGTTCTGCCGTCGTTTTATTATTGTCAATTTTATTGTATTACCAACTTGATTTTTTGAGCCAGAAAATTAATGATCAATTAGACATATCAGACTTCAGCCAGAATAGATTTAGCGCTGCTTTACTTGATTTTGACGATTTTATACGTAGCCCATTTATTGGCTGGAGTAGAGACTTGTCTGTTTTGTTCAAAACTTCGGTTCATACTGACTTTACGCATCGACCAAATGGAGTTACTAATTTTTTACGTTCGTATGGTTTCATTTATTTTTTGGTTTATTTTGTTGCGCTGTTTAGTTCATTAAAAATATATTTTGCACACATGGGGTACCGAAGGGCAGGAAGGAGTTCATTAATTTTAATTTTATGTATAATCATCATGGGCTTTGCCCAGCAGGTGATTCATATTCCTTTCATTATGTTTTTATTGTTTTTGGGAAACTCTGCAAGATCTTTAAATTCAGTGTATAAATGATACCGCGATTTAAACTTGTAAGTTTTTTTAACATTTTTAGAGAGTATAAAATAATTCTGTTAAATTCAATTTCATCTATTTTTGCTAGTTTTTGGGCTATTCTTTATGGGATAAAACTTGGTTCAGATATTAAATTTATTGGTGTGCCAAAATTTTATCGAGCGAAAGGTAGCTCCATTGTAGTGAAATCAAAATGTACTTTCATTTCCAATAGTTATGTAAATTTAATTGGCGTAAATCATCGTTGCATTTTAAGTACACTTCGAGACGGCGCTAAGCTGGTGATTGAAGAATCTTCTGGCTTTAGTGGAGTTACGATTGGATGTGCAAAGAGAATTTTAATTGGAAGAAATGTTATGGTCGGAGCCAATGTATTGATTACAGACACCAACTGGCATAATATCTCCGTCCAGAGCCGTAATTTGCCAGATCCTTATCCTAAAGATGTCGTTATAGAGGATAATGTTTTTATAGGTTACGGTAGTATAATTTTAAAAGGGGTCACAATTGGAAGAAATTCTGTTATAGGTGCAGGTAGTGTTGTGTGTGAGTCCATTCCTTCAAATTGTATTGCAAAGGGTAATCCGTGCAGAGTTGTTCGATCAATTTAGGAATATGAATATTTTATTTCTCGGGTCCAGTTATTTTCCGTATGGCGGGGCTGATAGTATAAAAACAAGTTACATTGGTCGCCTTTTGCAATTATCCAATAATAAAGTTCTTGTATTAAATAGATTTGGGAATGTACCAAAAGGCAAGGGAGACATTAAAAAACATGGTTATTATAACGATGTAAAATACATGTTTTGCACAACCGTACATAGACCTTCTAACCTTTTTTTTCGTAGTCTTAATAAATTAATTTCTCCATTAATTGAGTTTTACGTTTTAATGAAATTAAGAATTTTCGAAAAGTATACTGTTTACATTCTTAATACGCCATATTTTCATAGAATTTTATGGTATTGGATTTTGTCTCGTTTATTCAGGGTTAAGTTGGTCTATATTCAAACTGAGCTTTATTCCGCTCATTCAAAAAGTCCTTTTACCAAAAGGAATAGGATATTGGTTGATTTTTATTCATATTATTTTATCGATGGCTTGCTTCCCATAAGTGATTATCTCATTTTACAAAGTCAAAAGTGTCTTTTTAGGCCAAAATATTATAAGCTTTCAGGTTTGTTTGATTTTGATTTAATGGATAATAATAATGTTCATGATGATTCTATTTTGGAAGTTTCCTCAAAAGCAAAGAATATCAAATACTTTTTATTTTGTGCAAGTTTGGGTTATTTTAATCAATTTGAATTAATAATTGATGCCTTTTCTCTGTTGGAGTCAGATACTATGTATCTAATTTTAGTAGGATCTGGTTCAGATTCTCAAATGCAGAAGATTACAGATAAAATTAATAAATCTGGCAAACAGTCACGTATTTTGATATATTCTGACATCAATTATAACGAATTGCTTTATCTATACAAAAACGCAGAAGCTCTTTTAGCGCCTTTGGAGAATAGTCTTAGGGATATAGCTAGATTTCCACAAAAAATTGCTGAATATTGCGCTTCCGGTGTTCCAATTATTACAAATAATGTCGGTGAAATATCAAATTTTTTTATAGATCGTTTTTCTGCGGTTTTTGCTGATAATATGGATAGCTTATCTTTCAAAGAGGCAATGAAATGGGTGGTTTTAAATAATTTTGAGTCTAGAGTAATTGGAAAAAATGCCAAAACATTAGGCATGTATAATTTTGATTTAAAATGTCACTCAAATACGTTTTCTTCATTTTTACGCAATTTATGATATTTTGGTAGTTTCAATGTGAGATACAAAATAAGCAGGTTTTTTTGTTTGCTTTTGATGTACTTTTTGACTTCGTAGATTCTATTAGGACTGATTTTGTTAAGTTGTTTGTACGATGCGGAATTGACCTTGTATAAGAGTAACACATCTACATTTATTTGAAAAGTGCCTGACATTAACAACCTGTGTGGTGGGCATATTTCTAAAACCTGCGTGATTATGTCTGTAATTCCAAATAAAGTTATTGATATTCTCATTGGTTCCCCTTTGCCAAGGGGTGTGCTGGTCTTAGAATTAGACCTTTAATTTGTTAAACGATGAACTTTTTGTCATCATTTTTTATTTTTGTAATGTTAGGATATCCTATTTTTTTGACACCTATAGACATAACGCAATAACGATTTTAAATTCAGTATCATGTTGATAAACAAAGTAGTTCTAAAAATTTT
>RGVD01000141.1 GCA_010027395.1 Bacteroidota bacterium | reverse complement strand
CCAATCAATTGGCAAAGAAAATTGGCGAATTGATGAAATCAGGTCAGAAAGAAGAAGCAGAAAAGTTAAAAGTTCGTACAGCTGAAATCAAAGAATCGTCAAAAACCATTGAAGAAAACCTAAAAAAACTAGAAGTAGATATTTATAACATCTTAGTTAGTTTCCCTAACCTTCCTGCCGATATTGTTCCAGAGGGAAAAACCCCAGAGGAAAACCTAAATGTATATCAACATGGAGAAATACCCAATTTATACGAAGGTGCCGTTCCTCATTGGGATTTGATAAAAAAATACGACTTAATCGACTTTGAATTAGGTAATAAAATTACGGGTGCTGGATTTCCTGTTTACAAAGGAAAAGGTGCACGCATGCAACGAGGTATGATTAATTTCTTCTTGGATGAAGCCATCAAAGCGGGATACCATGAAATTATGCCTCCCCTATTGGTAAATGCTGACAGTGGTTTCGGTACGGGTCAATTGCCCGACAAAGAAGGTCAAATGTATCATGCCACTGTGGATGATTTATACTTAATTCCAACGGCCGAAGTACCTATTACAAACCTATATCGTGATGTGATTTTAAGAGAAGAAGATCTTCCTATTAAAAATGCTGGATATACACCATGTTTCAGACGTGAAGCGGGTGCTTGGGGTGCTCATGTAAGAGGTTTGAACCGACTTCACCAATTTGACAAAGTAGAGATTGTTCAAATTGCACACCCTGACAAGAGTTATGAGATATTGGAAGAAATGGTTAAACATGTGCAAGGCTTATTAGAAAAACTTGAGTTGCCATACCGAATCCTTAGACTGTGTGGTGGAGATATGAGTTTTTCATCAGCCTTAACCTACGATTTTGAAACCTATAGCACAGCGCAAGGCAGATGGCTAGAAGTGAGCAGTACGTCAAACTTTGAATCTTTTCAAGCCAATCGCTTAAAATGCCGTATTAAAGGAAAAGACGGTAAAAACTACTTGGCTCATACCCTAAATGGTAGTGCCTTGGCCTTACCACGTATTCTTGCTACCATCCTTGAAAATAACCAAACCCCTGAAGGAATAAAAGTACCTAAGGTATTGGTGCCTTATGTTGGTTTTGATATGATTACTCTTTAGGCGTTAGGATTGAGGGAGGAGGCAATAGGGATATTTCTATTTCATATTACTTAGAATTAAAGTAATTCAAATGGACTTGTGCTTATGATTCGGATAACATAAAATTGTTTACCCCCTCTCTTGCCTATTCCCTAAATCCTTTATCCTCCCTTAAAATCTTTTTCTGATTAACACATTCAAGCCTACAAAATACGGATATTGCTGCACCCAATATGGAGTAGCTACCATTGAGTTTAAGCTGGTTTTGAAAGTTGGCATGACACCAATATTTACAGCAGAATTTAACTTATAAGATGCCATTGGCTGAACAGTAAAAAAGAACACATTCCTTAATGGCGGAAAATCTGTCTTGCTGTTTATTTGTAATAATCCCACATTGTATTGGTCTACCATCTGTGCATTAGCACCTGACAATATGCCCCAACTTAATCCACCTTGCACTTCAAACTCAAATTTTTGTTTTTGGGCAAACTTATAACTCACCAAAAAGGGTATTTCAGTAAATGAATAACTAATGATGCCAGTCTGTCCGCCACCATTCGTAATCGAATCTGAATTATGCACATAAGATGCATTATCTTCTCCCCCATACAATTCGTTCACAGGTTTTTGAACTCCAAAACGCAAGTCCTGCCTGAAATTAGTAAGAATAATTCCGCTTGACAAATACCATTTAGCATTCAAATGCAAATTAGCTAAAAATGCACCTGTCCATTCGGCTGTAGGTGCTTCAACACTGTTTCTTAATGCAATGTTCTTAGTAAAATCTTTACCTGTAGTATTTGGGTTTACCAAGTGGTTGTAACACATATTGTAACCTGTAAAAGCAGTAATAGAATAATTGCTTGATGGCATTTCATCAGGCATGCTGTAATTTTCAGCATTGGCCGCCTGAGGATAGGCTATTGCAATAGGGCTAATCACATTTTTTACGCTATCTATAGATAATGTATTTTTCTCTGCTTTTTTAGCATTTGCAGTGGTTGGTAAATCTACTTGCTTTAAAACGGATTGAACATCCTTATCTGATAAAGGTGCTGAAACATTATTTCCTAGATCATTTTGAAGAACCGATGTGGTATTTTCATTTGGCTTGCTTGTTTGGTTCTCGGCATTATTAGTTTCATTATTACCTATCCTCTCAACAACTTCAGATTTAGCTAACTTTGCTTTTCTGCCTTCTGCCAATAGCCCTATGGCTGCAGATTTGCTGCGAGTGCTGTTCCTCAAATAAGGCTTTACCTGAGGTATGTTATATTGAACATCTGCATCAATGGTATTACTTTCATTCTTTGACCTTGCATACGTTAGTGCTTTGTTTGATTTAATGGATGATGCGTCTTTCTCTTTTTGCCCTTGTGTGGTTGTTGAAGTATTTACCGTATTGTTGTTTAGTGAAATTTCATTTTGCAATAGGTATTGACTTAAAAATCCTAACATGAATAGGAATGCTGCCAGCCCCAACACAATTCTGCGTTTGTAAAAAGGAATTGCAATTGGTAGCCTTCTTTCAATAGCAGCCCATGTTTCAGGATCTGGAGTAATTTTAGTAGTATCCAATTTGCCAGCCACCTTGTATTCAAAAGCATCTTCAGGCAAGCTTTGGGCAAGCTTTTCCCATAAGTCGTCCGTGGGCTTCGTCTCCATGCCATCCATCTGCTTTTTCAGCTTATCTTCAAACTTATTTTGGTTCTTCAAAGGGTTCATTTAAAATGTGATAATGTTTTGCCAATACTTGTTGCATCCATTGTCTTGCTCTTGAGTATTGCGATTTACTAGTGCCAATGGCAATACCCAATTCATCAGAGATTTGCTTATGGGTATAGCCTTCTACTGCATATAAATTAAATATAACGCGATATCCTTCAGGCATTTGTTGAACAAAAGCCAGTATTTCTTTAGCAGAAATTTTGTCAACAATTTCGGCATCAAAAGGGGCATCGTAATTTTCTTTATCTAAATCTTCTTGAAATTTACGGCTGCGATGTTTGTACATATTGATGGCAGTAAATACCATGATACGTCTGATCCAGCCCTCGAAACTACCTTCACCCTTAAAGCGAGAAATACCTTGAAAAACTTTCAAAAAACCCTCTTGTAGCATATCCTCGGCCTCTGCCCTATCCTTTGAATATCGCATACATACTGCAAGCATCTTCGAAGCATGTTGGCCATACAGTGCCTTTTGACAGGCCCTGTCTCCATCAATGCAACCTTGGATGATATCTTGCTCGTTATATTGCATATTTTACTATAATGTCAAAATTAACGAATATTAGGTTGCATTAGGAACTAGATTTTTTTTGAAAATCAAATATTTTGTTTTGGCTAAGCTCTTTGACATTGACATTTTATACAAATTCATTCTAAAAAAAGCGCAAAACTGTCATATAAATTGCGGTGGCACGATATGTGACAAATTCGTCATGAATAGTCATTTCAATTCATTAACAAATAATCATTTATAACAATTATGTCAGTAAGTTTAAGACCATTAGGAGATAGAGTTCTAGTTGAACCAGCTCCAGCAGAAGAAAAAACAGCAGGTGGAATCATCATCCCTGATACCGCTAAAGAAAAACCACAAAGAGGTAATGTGATTGCAGCAGGCGAAGGCAAAAAAGACGAGCCTACCACTGTAAAACCAGGCGATACCGTTCTTTATGGTAAATATGCAGGTACTGAAATCAGCATCGAAGGTAAAGACTACCTAATCATGCGCGAATCAGACATTTTTGCAATTGTTTAGTTGATAATTGTCTGTTATTACAAATCAGAAAAAATCAATTTTCAAGTTTTAATTAATAAAATTTAAATTCAAAAAATCATGAGTAAAAAAATATCATATGGTGTAGATGCCCGCGATGGTTTAAAACGCGGTGTAGACGCTTTAGCAAATGCTGTTAAAGTAACATTAGGCCCTAAAGGCAGAAACGTAGTAATTGACAAAAAATTTGGCTCACCTGCTATCACCAAAGATGGTGTTACAGTGGCTAAAGAAATTGAATTAAAAGACCCTATCGAAAACATGGGTGCTCAAATGGTGAAAGAAGTAGCAAGCAAAACCGCTGATATAGCTGGTGATGGAACTACAACGGCAACCGTTTTGGCTCAAGCCATCGTTACTGCAGGTATTAAAAACGTAGCCGCTGGTGCAAATCCAATGGATTTGAAACGTGGTATCGACAAAGCTGTTGAAGCAGTTATCGAAAACCTAAAAAAACAAAGCCAAACAGTAGGTGATGATAATAAAAAAATCCAACAAGTAGCATCTATTTCGGCAAACAATGACGAAGTAATTGGTAAACTAATTGCTGATGCAATGGCTAAAGTTGGTAAAGAAGGTGTAATTACAGTTGAAGAAGCGAAAGGAACTGAAACAGAAGTTAAAACTGTTGAAGGTATGCAATTCGACCGTGGTTACTTATCTCCATACTTCGTAACCAATGCAGATAAAATGGAAGCAGATTTAGAATCTCCTTACATCTTAATCTACGATAAAAAAGTAAGTAATATGAAAGAATTGCTTCCAATATTGGAGCAAGTTGTTCAATCAGGCAAACCACTTTTAATTATTGCTGAAGATGTTGAAGGTGAAGCCTTAGCTACTTTAGTAGTAAATAAAATCCGTGGTTCTTTAAAAATTGCAGCTGTTAAAGCTCCGGGTTTTGGTGACAGGAGAAAAGCTATGCTTGAGGATATCGCTATCTTAACCGGTGGAACTGTTATCAGCGAAGAGCGTGGTTATAAATTAGAAAACTGTGACCTTACTTACCTAGGTAGAGCTGAAAAAATCAGCATCGATAAAGACAATACTACCATCATCAATGGTGCTGGTAAAAAAGAAGATATCAGTGGTCGTGTTGCTCAAATCAAAGCGCAAATTGAAAGCTCAACTAGCGATTACGATAAAGAAAAATTACAAGAGCGTTTGGCTAAATTAGCCGGTGGTGTTGCAGTTCTATACATTGGTGCTGCTACTGAAGTGGAAATGAAAGAGAAAAAAGACCGTGTAGACGATGCATTGCACGCAACCCGTGCTGCTGTTGAAGAAGGTATCGTAGCAGGTGGTGGTGTTGCTTACATCCGTTCTTTAGAAGCTTTAGCAAACTTAAAAGGTGCCAATGAAGATTCGTAGAAGCCTAGAAGAGCCATTGCGTCAAATCGTTGCCAATGCTGGTGGCGAAGGTAGTGTAGTGGTTAATAAAGTTCGCGAAGGTAAAGACGATTTCGGATACAACGCACGTACAGAAGTATACGAAAACCTAATTGCTGCAGGCGTTATCGACCCAACTAAAGTAAGTCGTGTAGCTTTACAAAATGCGGCTAGTGCTGCTGCAATGATTTTGACCACTGAATGTGCTTTGGTTGAAGAAAAAGAACCAGCTTCTCCAGCTATGCCGGGCGGAATGCCAGGTGGAATGGGAGGAATGGACTACTAAGATAGTTGACAGGTGTTTGTTGACAGTTGTCAGCGAATACATATTTTAAAACCCGAATCATCTCCGATAACAATCGGAGGATTCGGGTTTTTTATTTAAATAAATTAATGGAAATTATGATGAAAGAAAATGAAGCGAATTGATTTTCTTTGAAACATCATTCGACAAACGAAACGTATAGATGAAGGCGATTATAGATTTAGGAACCAATACTTTTCACTTGCTTATAGCTGAAATTAGAAACGAACAGATTTCTGAGGTTTTTACTATGCAAGCACCTGTAAAAATAGGTGAAGGTGGCATCGGTAATGATACACTCAGCAATGATGCCATGCAAAGAGGTTTAACGGCCTTAGGACAATTTAAAACTTATCTTGATAGGTTTGAAGTGCAACAAGTAACTGCCTTAGCTACCTCTGCCATTCGCAATGCTAAAAATGGAAAAGAGTTTGTAGATAAAGCTAAGAACCTTCATGGCATAAACATTGAAACCATCACAGGTGACCAAGAAGCTAATTACATATATGAAGGCGTTAGACATTCATTTAAACTGCCTGAAGAAAATGTGCTCATTATGGATATTGGTGGCGGTAGTGTTGAGTTTATTATTGGCAACAAAGACAATATCAAATGGAAAAAAAGTTTTGATATTGGTGCTGCCCGATTGATTGAAAAATTCAAACACAGCGACCCTATTACTGAAGAAGAAATCGCCCATATCAACCAGTATTTTGACCAGAATTTAATTGACTTAAAACAAGCCCTAAATGAATACCCAGTGACAACTTTGGTTGGATCGGCAGGTTCATTTGAAACTCTAGTAGATGTGGTTTTGAACGATCTACATACCATACCCATTGCCTTGAGTAAACATGCCTTTGAAATCAACTTACCATTGTTTGATATTTTTTACGAATTGATGATTACCTCGAACAATGAGCAAAGAGGAAAACTAAAAGGCATGGTCAATTTCAGATTAGAAATGATTATCGTAGCAAGCGTGCTGATGCGTTATGTAATCGACCATTATTATATTCGCAAATTGATTGCATCCAACTATGCATTGAAAGAAGGTGTTTTATTTAGCAAATAAATCTTATTCACTTCTTACTTTTTTGAATTTTGCTAATACCTCAAAAGGCAACTAAATTAACATATAATTT
>RGVD01000015.1 GCA_010027395.1 Bacteroidota bacterium | reverse complement strand
GCATACCTGTGGCGAGTGGGTAGGTTTGCCTGATGGGCAAATGGGAAATAGCGAAGTAGGTCACATGAACATAGGTGCAGGCCGAGTGGTTTACCAACAACTGGTGCTTATTAACAAAGCGTTCAGAGAAAAAACGGTGAATGAAAATATGGTATTGTTGGATGCAATAAAATATGCCAAAGTAAACCACAAAAAGATTCACCTGATGGGTCTTGTGAGCGATGGTGGTGTGCATTCAAGCATCGATCATTTAAAGGGTTTGTGCAGGCTTATGGCCGATAATGACATGAAAGATTTTTATGTACATGCCTTCACTGATGGCCGTGACACCGACCCTAAAGGAGGTGTTGATTATTTGAAAGATGTGATACAACATTTAGATAAAACCCATGGTCATTTGGCTTCTGTTACAGGTAGGTATTATGCCATGGACCGTGACAAGCGTTGGGATAGAGTGAAATTAGCCTATGATGCTATGGTGAATGGGCTTGGAGAGAAAACAAAAGATGTGATTGCTACAATAGAGCAAAGATATGCAGCCAATGAAACCGATGAATTTATCAAGCCTATTATAGCAGTTGATAAGGATAACAATTCTCTTGCAAAAATAGCTACTGATGATGTGGTGATATGCTTTAATTTTAGAACAGACAGAGGACGTGAAATTACAGAAGCCCTTTCTCAAAAAGATTTTGAAGAACAAGGTATGAAGCATTTGAAATTGCATTATATCACCTTAACTGAATACGATAAAACCTTTAAAAATGTACAAGTAGTTTTTCCTGATATCGATTTGCAGATGACAATGGGAGAGGTGCTAGAAAAGGAAAATAAAAAACAAGTGCGTATTGCTGAAACTGAAAAATACCCTCATGTAACTTTCTTCTTCAGTGGTGGTCGCGAGAATGTGTTTAATGGCGAAACTCGCTATATGGCGCCTTCACCAAAGGATGTAGCCACTTATGATTTAAAACCTGAAATGAGTGCTGAGCAAGTATGTCAGTTTACCCTCGATGAGATAGCCAAAAACGAAGCTGATTATATGTGTGTGAATTTTGCCAATGCCGATATGGTGGGACATACGGGTGTGGTAAGTGCCGAGATAAAAGCAGTGGAGAAAGTTGATAATTGCCTAGGTAGAATTGTAGAAGCTGCATTGAAAAAAAATTATTCTTTAATCATCACTGCAGATCATGGAAATGGTGAGTTTATGATAAACGATGATGGTACACCAAATACTGCGCATACAACGAATGATGTGCCTTGTATTTTGGTTGAACCCAATACAATACATAAAATAAAAAATGGAAAACTAGCTGATTTAGCTCCAACGGCTTTGGCGCTTATGGGTCTAACACAGCCAGCAGCTATGACAGGAGAAAGTTTATTAGTATAATGCAGATGTTTCAAAAATCTAATTTCCTTTATTTACTTTGTCTGCTTTTGTTGGCATCATGCGCTGACACTGCCAATGATGAACGCAATGCACTAAATCAAAGCAGATATGTAGATCTCAAAACGTATTTCGAAACAGAGATTGCACGATTGAATCAATCGAATTTTGCCCTAGAAAAAACCTTGTTATTTGATGGAGAAACGGAAAAAATAAACTCAGTGAAAGTGAATTGGAAAAAGGAGATTGATCCGTTTTTTGATTTAGATATTCTTAGAAACATTTATAATGGAAGATTGAATGCTGATACCTTTTTATTGAGTCAGGACGAATTTTCTGTTATGTATAAACCAAGCGACAGCAGCCTTGATTTAAAGAAATTACAAGTATATTTCAATCATCAAAAAATAAATGCCATTAAAGCAGAATTTGCATCTCACAATCCATTGTACCAAAGCTATAAATTGTATGAGTATTTTCCTGATAGTCTATACATGATTGAAGGAAACCAAAAGGTGAAATTGGTTCATTCTCCCAGCTATTCAGCAATTGGAAGAATCATTAAGCATTAGCGTTGATTTTAAGTTAGGTGTTTTATTCTGACATTCGAGCGAAGTTTGTAATGTTTAGAGCAGTCTGTCATGTCGAGCAGAGTCGAGACATAGACAGATTAAACCCTTTGCCCGTTCTCGACTCCGTTCGTTCTCGAGTCCACTCGAACTGACAATAGTTTACCTATCTCAAATCAACCACTTCAACACCAGGGTATTTCTTTACATTAAACGAAAACTGATTATCTTCATATTTGATATTAGGCACTTGGTTGCTTATCGTGTATGTGTGTATGCTTCCATTTTTATCAAAAACCTCTGATTTGGTAATGCTTTGGTTGGTTTTATCTACAGTAAGCTTAATTTTAAAATAGTTTTTCTTTTTGTCTTTTGGCGTTAGCTCAAAGATGGCAATATCATTTTTACCTTCTTTGCGAGTCTCCGCTATTTTAAACAAAAAACCTTTGTTATACATAGTAAAAATATCGTCCAATCTAATTGCACCTTCTTTAGGACTATAGTGGTTTATTTGTACCTCGTTCACTTCTTTGCTGTAAGTCCAAATGGTTTTATTGTCGCAAATAATAACTTGGTTAGCCACATCCAGTCTAAATTTATTGCCTTTTACCACTATAGTGCCTCTTTGCTTTTCATTAATCTTCTCCACTTTACTTTCAATGGAATATAGAAAATCAGCTTTGATGGTTTTAAACTTCTTATAGCGCTGGCTGATGCGATCAAGCAGTTTTTCAGCATCTTTGGCGGTTTGCGAGTAGGCAGTGATTCCTGCTAATAATATCAGACTAAATAAAATCGTTTTTTTCACAATGCAATAATAATTGAAATGCTTTGATAAAAATAATGGGAGAGTTTAATCTGTTTAAGAAAATTATTGGCCTTGGAAATTGAAGTTCACTGATTAATAAATTGCAATGTAGGAGACTTAGATCTTTTGAAATTTCCTAAATTATATTGTCTGTTTTTTTTAGGGAAGAAAAAAATCTCATCAAAAATGTTTACTCAATAATTACCCTTTTGGTATAAGTATGTAGGTCGCTTTTTAAATTAACATTATACATCCCTTTTGACAGGTTTGAAATATCGAAGGCGTTATTATCATTAAGTTTAATAGCATCAAATTTTAAACATGTTTTTCCTGTAATGTCAATAAATTCAATGGTACATTTACCAATCAGCTCTTTGCTAAATTTTAAATGAATAATGTGATTGCTTGGATTAGGATAAATGTTGAAAACTGAATTTTCTGCAAATTTATCTTCATTTAAGCCAACAGTTTTTTGGCAAAAAAGATTATTTCCAAGGAGCTTATTCATTTCAGCGCATAAATAATTATAGTTTGAAATATCTGTCGGATTTAAATTTCCATTAAGTAAATTTTTACTTTCAGTTGGGTCGTCACTTAGCCTATAAAATTCTTCAACTCCATAATCAAATCTAATAAGTTTATAATCTCTGTTTCTCATTCCTTTGCCATCAGCACTATCAGTGACAAGTTTAAATATTTCACTAAACACCCAAGGTCTAATACTATCAGCACTATTACTTAGGATAGGCAGTAAACTTTTGCTATCAACGGGTTTGTTTGTAGGTATTTCAGATTGCCAATTTTTATAACCAAAATTTTCTACAATAGTTGAGAAAATATCAACTGTGTTTACAAGGGCATTGCTTACCCTTCCTTTGTTTATTACTGATGGTCCAGCTATAATCATTGGCACATGCACACCATATTGATATACCGTTCCTTTTGCTTTGGTTAGATCTGAAATTTGGGCTGTACGAGGTGTATTACCATTGTCTCCAATGAAAATAATATCAGTGCTATCAAACTTATTCATCACTTTTAATGTATCAAATAGGCGACCAATTTCATGATCCATAGCCTGTATCATTGCTTTAAAGTACTGCTTGGGCTGAGCATTTACATCAGCTAAAGTTCCAATTAAATTTTTGTAAGTGTGAAGGTTTAAAGGGGGTAAATGCAATGGCTCATGTGGCGCATTAAACGCTAACCATAAGAAAAATGGTTTGTTGGGATTTTGATTTTTTAACCAACTAACCGCATTATTTACATTTTCTGTAGTAGCATAGGTGGTGATGGTACTAGCAACACCATTAGTATATTTTGTCCAATTTGTAAAACTAGGCAATTGACCAATGAATGGACCTTCACACCAATTATAACCAAGGGCCAGTGGGCTGGTTAAATTAATCGCGGGATTAGGTTGTTTCAAATGCCATTTACCTATATTAGCTTTTACAATATTGTTGTTATAAATCTTTAGCAATTTTGGGATTGAAATTTCTGCTGTATCTATTTGGTTGCTACCTCCAATTCCCCCAACAATTCCCCCAACTCCCGTTCTAAAGCTATATCTGCCAGTTAATATTGTAGTTCTAGTAGATGAACAAACAGGATTACTCATTAAATATTTAAATCGCACACCGCTTGCTAACAATGACCTAATATTTGGCACATCTACTGTATCTACTGCGTTTTCATAAAAACCAAAATAGTCTGGACTTAAATCATCAGCAATAATTAAAATGGTATTTCGTTGTGAACTTACTGTTAGGTATAAAGTAAAGAGGATGATAAATAGTTGTATTTTTTTTGTCATGTTTATTTTTCTATAAAAAAATGCGGATTAAAGGAGATTATGCTATTCCTTATTGTGCTGCTTTTTTATCCTATTTAAAATTATTTGAGCTAGCAATATGTATTTTTCGTTTCTCTAGTTTACAACAAAGGTTTTTGTTACAGTTTGTTTACTGGTATTCTCAACTATTGAGATATGATATACTCCTTTGTTTAATTGGCTAATATCAATTCCATTTGTTAAATCAGGTTTAGGTAACATTAACTTTGTTCTACCTAATGCATCTGTAATGGTTATATAGTAAGCTGATTGTTGGCTATTATTGAATTGAATAAAAAGTGTATTGTTGGTTGGATTAGGATAAATGGATATTGGAATCTCAATATTTTTAAGGTCATTTATACCAGTTGTATTGGTTACTACAAATTGACCCATCATACCTTCATCTTCATGTAAAGCAATATGACAATGAAACATAAATGGATGCAATTCATCTGCGAAGTCGTCAAACTTGGCAATAAACTTAACAACGGAACTGGTAATGCCTGTTTTACCTGGTATAAATACCACATCTTTCCATCCACTTTGTGCTGCGGTTGGAGCAATCCCGTTAACGGAAATAATATTAAACTCAACATCATGTATGTGGAATGGGTGTCCAAAAACAGAACTACTTGTGATCTCCCATATTTCAGTATTGTTTAAGGGAACACTGTAATCTATAGCATTCATATTAAATAATTTGTGGTTTAAAATAAAGGCATTTGGACCGAGAATAACAGGCTTCGTTACACCTGTACTATCACTAATTGTTAGTTTTCTGGTGATTTTGGCATCCGCAACCTTTAGTAAAACATTTGTTTTTAGAGCACTTGGAATAGCAATAATAGGATTATTAGTTTGTGAACTTATATTAAGATGAAGTATATTGAAATCTTTCTTGCCCAAAGCATTGCCGAATGGACCTGCTATAAAGGCTTCTCCTCCAGCAACAAAATTTCCAAGAGTTGAATTGTATGCTTTAATATCAATTGATTTTCCTAAATCCGCTGAACAATTTACCAAAATTTCAACACGTTCACCTGCATGCAACAAATAGCGTGTTAATGGCACAGGCGCATTTAATAAGCCTCCATCAGACGCAATTACTTGGAAATTTCTGTTGTCGCTAAAACCAATATTGTAGCTTCTTTCAATAGCAGCATTTAAAATACGGAAGCGAACGACTTGCGCTGGAATGGTGTACTGAGCTCTAAGGGTCATATTGGTTAACATACTATCGCCATAAGGTACTACACTAAATTGATTAGAAGTGCTAAAATCTCTATCTGTCAGAACTAATGGGATGTCATCTATACCATATGTTCGGGGCAATGGCAGTGAGCTTTCTATGGCGTCACGAACAATAAGTAATCCACCAATTCCTTTGGTAATTTGCTCCATCGACATTTCATGTAAATGTGGATGATACCAATAAGTAGCAGCATCATTTTTAACAGTCCAATAAGGTTGCCAAGTTGTGCTAGGTGGAATAATTTGATGAGGTCCTCCATCCATAACTGCAGGTAAGTGCATCCCATGCCAATGAATAGTTGTGCTGTCGTTTAATTTGTTTGTGACGTTCATATGCACTTCATCTCCTTTATTAACGAACAAAGTAGGACCCCAAAATTTACCATTGATACCTCCAGTGATGGTTTGATTGCCTTTATTTACAATTTGAGCAAAGGTGTCTTTTATTGTCAGATTGAAGTTGGCGCCTGAAAGTGTATCAGGAATCCACATATTATTGTATTGTGCTTTTGAAATAATAGAAATTAGCAGAAGTGATGCTACAAGTATTTTTTTTGTCATTATTAGAATGTTTTTTTGTTTAATAAGGTGTTTAATGCTGTAGACGATATAGATTAATTAAACCTTCGCAGCAATACTAAAATTGTTAAATTATTTTATGTGCAAAGAGATTATTAAAACTTAGGTAAGGCATCTTTGATGTGGGTTTTATCATGGTAATTTTCCATATTTTAAGGTATTCATGAAAAGTTATTATTCCTTATCTACTTTATTATTTAACTCAGGGGAGGCATTTACCCTTGACATAAAATTACTGGTACCTGTTTTCCTCCAAACTTTTGTTGCCCCTATTATACCAGAAAATAATCCAATGAATGAAATAATAACTCCTATGGCCATACCCGATCTATTCGGATTATTGTCGTAAACAAGGATGCCAATCCCAACGCCTATTATTAAAGGAGATGCCACAATAAAACACACCTCAATAAAAATTTCAATAATTCTCATCATGATTATAAAATTATTAATCTAAATTCTAACAACTAACAACTATCAACTATCAACCGACAACCATCTGCTATCTCAGCAAGGTAACATTCCCAGTTTTGGTTCCAACCGTTCCATCCCAGCCACTATAAGTTATTACATATACTAGCACATTCAATGCAATATCATTTTCCGAAAATTTATCACTGAAGGTATTGCTAAAAAACTCTTTTTTATCATTGGTTTCCCATAGCTTTTCTCCCCATCGATTATAAAGCTTTAGGTTGAAATCTTTTACAAATACAGGTACAGCTTTCCATAGGTCGTTAATATTATCGCCATTTGGTGTATAAGCATTTGGCACATACACAATAGGCGATTGAATTAACTCAATGGTATTAGATTCACTGAATGCATTGTTTCCTCCCACACCTTCTACGGCTCTTATTTTATAATCATATACACCATTATCGTAGTTCCATTTTTCATCTGTATATCTTTCTTGTTTGAAACTGGTGCTAGTCAATACAGAATCCAATTGAGCATAGAAAGGCTCTTTTCTTATGATTTCATATTTCTTAATGCCATTTTGCCAATAAACATAATTGGTCCAATTGATATCATGCTTCAATGGACTTGAAACACCTTTCAAAAGGATGCTACATGATTTCGTATTATCTAAACTGTTAATACCACATTGGTTGGCAGAGCGCACTTCGTAGCAATATGAGTTTTCATCTACCTTCACATTTTCATCCATAAAAGTGGTATCACTAATTGATGAAAATACTTGTATGGGCAACATACTAGTATCTGCAAATCGGGTGTGTTTATAAATTCTGTATTGCCAAAAATTTGTATCTTGTAATCTTTGCCATGTTAGTTTTACGGACTTGTCATTTACTACAGTAACACTATGGAAACGTACTCCATTTGGTGATGATGAGGCCGCATCTTGGGTGCAAACTCGACTTATGGTATCTCCAACATTCCCACAAACATCGATAGGGAATAACAAGAAGCAAACATTCTGATTTTGCAAGTTGCTTGCACTAAATAGGCTTATGGTTGAATCAAGGCTTGATGGTGAGAATTTGCCTACTTCCCTGAAAGTATTATTGGGCTCAACTTGCACAATTTTATAGAAATCAAACTGAGGATCTTGTTTTTTGTTTCGTATGCTAAGGTCAACCTTATTGTTTGAATAAACCTTAGGACAGGCTAAATGTATAGCATAGTCAGGCAAGTAAGGTTTTATGGCGACTTTAATAATTTTTTTGCCAATATTGGGTCTTGGGCAGCGGTTGTTAAGCAAGTTAAGCGTAAAAGTAATGGTATCGTTAATAGCATAACGACAATTGAGTGGAAGGTTTATTTTATAGTAAGCCTTTCCTTTATCGTTTTGTAAAGTATAGCTCAATTTTGGGTTAGTAATTTCATTGCTTGAAAGTGCAATAAAAACGGAATCTTTATTGTCAAAATGAACGATGCTATCGCTGATAGACAGAGTGTCGTTTGGTCCTAGTAAAATCAATTTATCATTGCTCTTAATAAAAATTTTATTAGCCGAATCGGCCATCACATTGGAGCAAATAGTTCTTGATGTGTCAGAATGAAGCTTACAATAATTAGTGCTATACACGGTGTAACAATAGTTGTTGATTAAGTGATTTGTTGCAAATGAATCAGTAAAATAGGTTTTACTTTGGGTATTTTCTTTACCATACTCAATAGATGGGCCATTAGATTTGCTTCTTAGAATTCTAAATTCTTCGAATATTCTCAGGGTTCTGCTTGTATCCCATTTTAGTTGAACAATATTTGGAGATAAGTCAACCAAGCAAAAAGTATTGGCTTCAGGAAGGGTAGGGGCTGTTACCACCACTTTTATTTTTCCAAAACCTTTCATAGGAATAGGGCAAGCATCATTAATCATATCAATGCTCAATTCAAAAGTATCTTTACCAATATCATTACAAGTAGATTCCCAATATAAGTCGGCTGTTGTAATTCCTGGTGCTTTGACAATATTACTAATAATGGCTGGGTTTTCACCATTGGTTGTTAGGCTACCACTATATGTAAAATCTACATTGTTTTGGTTCGCATCGGTAATCATTAGTTTGAAACGCACTGTATCAGTGGCTAATAAGTACAAAGTGGTATCTCTGAATTTTGGTGGGATTTTATAAGTGTTTAAATCAAATTTAAATACCGCAATATTACATCCAGGTAAATTAGAATTAAATGCCCTAACACTGGGATTAATCTTTGAATATGCCTTTGATGTAGTTGGGAAATCTGATAAACCAGAATTGCAACTTGCGCATACCGTTTGGTAAATAACAAAGTTTTTGTCGAGGTGACTTGTACCCCCATCCACATGGTCTTGACTTTGATTTCCTCCGATATAACTGGCATAAACTAATCTATCCAGAGTATTGGTAATAACCATGATGTAAAAATCACTACCATCTGTTGATTTTTGAAAGGCATCTGAAGTCACTGGTAAACCAAATGTATTAGTAGTTGGTGAACTTCTATTGGTATTAGTTCCACCACCCCATCCAGCTAAATACAATCGGCTGCACTCATCTACTACAAATGCAGTAGGAGATAATTGAGGGAAGCTTGTATTTGCTCCAAAAACAGTTTGTCTTGTTACACCATTTAAGTTTTTATCAAATACTATTATGAATTGTTTAGCTCCTGCGTTTTTGTATACCCCAGCAGTAGGTATAATGTTTCCTGTTGTTTGTCCATAGACATATACATTGTTGTTTTTGTCACATTGAATTAAATAGCTTTGGTCATATTGATTTGTGCCAAGATATATGCTTTTTATCAAAGCTCCAGTGCCATCAATCTTGGCAATAAAGCCATCAATGCCACCTATGATAGTATTGCTTTTTCCCGGTAAATTATTACTTTCAGTGCCACCCGTGAGGTAAATATTATTGCTCTTGTCAAAACAAAAGGCATAAGCTGCATCATCACCACTACCTCCAAAATAAGAACTCAAAAGCATGGCACTTAATGAGTCATTCATCTTTAATATAAGACCATCTTGATTTCCACCAAAGGTGGGTTGAAACGGATTTTGTAAAGGGAAATTACTGGCACTTCTGGTTGTGCTTGCAACCACAACATTGCCCAATAAATCATAAAAAATTTCACCTCTGTACCAATCAGAATAATTATGGTTTAACTTTGTAAGATTGGTTGAGTAATCATAATCATCATTACCACTGATACCATCATCTTCGCTACCTCCTACAAACGTGCTGGCAGTTAATTCGGTACCATCATTTGAAAATTTGCATATAAAAATATCATACTTACCATTATGGGTCTTGTCAAAAGCTTTACTAGTTATTGGAAAATCACTCGACATGGTTGAACCCAAAATTGCCAATTCACCTTGCATACTCACAATCATGCTATGTGGTTGTTCATTGTGTGAGCCACCCAAATAGGTTGAGTAGAGCATCTTTGAACCATCGCTACTAAACTTAACAATAACAGCATCCCTTGCATATTCATTGTTTAATTTACTACCTCCATTAAAGGTCATGTCATAGGCTCCAATTGTAACAGGGAAACCTATATCATATACAGATCCTCCAGCATAACTGTTTCCCAGATTGTCATAGGCAGCGGTGTTTCCAAAATTATCTGCCACAGAACCCACATAGGTGCCAAAAATTATTTGAGGGTCTATCACCAATTCATGTGTTCGGTCGTATTCATTTACTGCAAATTGAAGGGTATTCTCTCGCAATACATAATGTGTTTTGATGATTTCGTTTTCTTGCAAACTAATGGGTTTTTGCTCTTTTACAAAGCCCAAGGAGGTTGTATAAACCAAGTTGCCATCTTCGATTTTAATATCTTCTTGGCCTAGGTATTTCAGTTTTATTTGATTGGGGTTGGCATAAGGTGAAACAATGAAATTGGTTTTCAATTTCACCCCATCTCCAATGATTTCAAGGTCAATGCCATTATAAATATTTTTAAGAATAATATTATTATATGCATGGCAACGACTGGCCCATTTGCTTGCATCATTACCAATAAAATAATTGTAGTATTCGCTAAAGGAATTTTGTTTTAATACAGCTGATGGACTATTAGCACCATCCAATTTCACTACTATGGAATGAGCCTTGCCTGAATTGATTTTTTTGCCATGATGGTAATCATGAATGGCTTGCTTGTCAACAAAAACATAAGTCAATTGCTTTTCTTCAATAAACAAAGATCCGCTTGGGATACTTGCTTTGAAAAGGATGTTTGATTGCCACTGACCTTTGTTTTCTATAAACTTAATAAAATTGCCAGTTGTGGGCACTAGCGGAGAATTGGCATGAGTGTGAACATGAGCCAGCAAAAATGCTAGCCAAAAATAGGCACCTAAAAATATTCCTTTAGTAGATTTCAATCAATGATTTTATTCTCAAGTCAAAAATAAGAAAACCAATCGAATATGCTATTAAAAAATTCCATGTATAGCCATAGTCTGATTTTTTTACATACTGATGATATTTATTGAAATTCTTCGGGCTATAAGTGCTGGACATTCCTCCGCTAGCTAAGGGAGGTCAGGGTGTGCGGTGTTTTTGCCCTGGCAGTCGTCCGCGCCTGCAAGAAATAATGTTCCATCAATATTACTGTTATCCCGCGCAGAACCTAAGCTCTGCTCAGTTTGACGGCCTAAGCTCAGCGAAAATCGAGCTTCTCTATCAGATTACTTTTGGCTGCTAAGTGTTGGTTTTAAGTGCTAACAATTCCCCCTTTGAAGGGGGTTTGGGGGATGTTGCTTCCATTTGCCCTTACAGAAGTCCTCACCTGCAAGAAATAGATTTATGATTTCGTTATTCCGCGCAGACCTTTCGCTCTGCTCAGTGTCACGGCTCATGCACTCAGAGAATTAATATTTATTTTAAATTATTTATCGCAATGAACTCAACAAACCCTTCACATATTCATTCTGCGGATTCAGTTTCAAGAGATGCTTCAAATCCTTTTTGGCCTCTTCATCCTTACCCATCAAATGCAACAATCCTGATCTATTAAGCAAGGCTTGTTGGTTATCACAATCCAATTGCAATGCTTGTTTATAGCATGACATGGCATCTGCTTGATGGTTAAGTTTTACCAGAGCAAAACCCTTATTCACAAAGGCATCTACCAGCTTAGGGTTTTTGGCCAATAGTCCATCCAAAACCTTAATGGCTTCTTCGTTTTTATCCAAAAGAATTTTCGCTCCAGCCCATTTGTTTAAAAACTCTAAATTCTCAGGTGCCAATTCTACTGACTTGGCATACCATTTTTCAGAGGTTGGTGCATCACCTGCATTCTGAAAAGCCTGACCAATGCGGTAACACATCCAAGGATTTTTGATGTCAGTTAATTTGGCGAATCTCGATTGGGAAATGATGTCTTCATCTTTGTTTTGCAAATACAATAAGTGGATGCGAGCATCCAATATCTCATTTGCATTTTCATCCTTCGACAAAGTATTGAGCAAACCATTGGCCGAGTCTAATGAAGATTTTTCACCATCAAATTTCTCCACATAATTTATAAATGCATTAGCTTTAGTAAGTGCGCTGCTTACTTGGTTGTTTATGCAATAAATTCCTGCAAAAGTCTTCAAGCTTTCAATGTCTTTTTGCTTGGCAGGTTTGCGAATCCAATGGTCATGTACTGTAACATGCGGAATATCTATGGTGCCTGATTTAGGCATATGACAAGCCACACAATTGTTATTATTAGCCAATTTTACATTAACTTTTTCCTTACAAGCATCTGATGACTGGTGGCATTTTAAACAAGCATTATTAAAGGTTTCTTTGCCTGTTACTTTCACACTTACATGTGGGTTATGGCAATTGATACAAGTTAAGCCAACAGCTTTCTCGCCTGTATTGCTGCTCTTAGAACTTGCTATAAAACATTTGCTCAATTGCAAACGTTGCGCATGCGAAGCCATGATAAAAGCCTCGTCATTTCCATTATAGCGGGGCATATACACATCATAAAAATCGCTAAGCACCATGCCTGGCTTAAAATCCCTAAAGCTTTTTCCTTTTTTGAGTATGGCATTTCCTTGGAGGTGACATCTCTGACAAAGGTCTATCTGCCTTTCCCAAGGCAGTTTTTTGGGGTTCACAATCGTATAATCAATCTCATGGGCTGTATCCACTATGTGACCTGCCAACTTTTCTTTCATGTGCAATTCACCTGGGCCATGACACCGCTCGCAATCAATGCCATCGGGTATATTAGTAAATTTATTTATGGAGTTATCTGCCACAGTTGGCATGGCATTGTGACAACTCATACATTCAAACTCAATTGCACGTGTAAAGCGCACATTGTGGCCATTTTCAAAACCTGGTGGCAAGTCCCACTTGCCTTTTTGGGCATACCATGTCAAAGGCAATTGATACACGTATCCATTGATATTAGTAAAATGCGAATTGGTATGCTGCCCCGATCCAATGATATAATCCACCCTTTCTATGCGTTTGTGGATGGTGTCTTTGCCTTGAAGCCTAAACTCCATGATGTAAAAGCTGTCTTGCTTCCAATAAGGCATATAGTAAAAATCCTTAAACCTATCATACACCACATGCTTTTTAGAAAAATCGGCTGCCGATTTAGCCTTTGATGCCACATTAAAACTCTTGCCCATGCCCGTTTCTATAAAGGTATTGTATATATTAGCATGGCAGGCGCGGCATTGCTCCTTGCCTATGTATTTGACACTGTCGCTGTGGTTAAGGTAAGTAACAGCCTCTGATGTAGAAGGATTGTTTCCGCATTGAATATTGCTGAAAACAATAGCCCCCAAAGCCATAGAGAATAGTATGAAAACAAGTTTTTTCATCCCTCAAAAAAAAGAAAAAACATGGATAAATTATGAAAGAATTATAATAAGTTTTTAGGGGGATGAATATGGATGCGCTTTAATAACATAAAAGTACGGATTATACTTTTTGTGATTATGTTATGTTTCATTTTGATAATTTGCTTCAAATAAGAAATAATTTGGCGGATGTTATGTTTAATATTCAATTTTACGGATGATAAAAAAAATAATATGTTTTTTGCTAACACTTAAACATTTTTTGAGTTAATATTACCGCAATTAATTTTTACAATTCATGAAAAAAATATTACTATCATTGGTCCTACTAGGCAATATAGCTTGGGCTCAAACAAAATCTTGTTGTCAAATGACAGTTACTGATCAAAACAACACATTGGCTATGAATGACAATTTTGCTCAAACACACTTGGTTCCTGCTCCTTATGATAATCCTAATCATACTGGTAAAATGATTGAGTTTGATACCAGGAGTGAAAAAGGAAGTGCTTATTTGGTTAAAACATCAAATCAAAAATCCAACAATGTAATTATTATTTTTCACGAATGGTGGGGTTTGAATGATTACATTAAACAAGAAGCTGATGAATATGCAAAAGATTTTCCTGATGCAGACATATATGCTATAGATTTATATGATAAAAAAGTTGCATTTTCTGTAGAAACCGCTCAAAAATATATGAGTGGCTTAAATCAAGAGAGATTAAATGAAATTATTTATGGATTACTTAAACGAATAGGACCTGAGAAGAAAATTGTTACATTAGGTTGGTGTTTAGGTGGTGCTTGGAGTTTACAAGCATCTATGATGGCAACAAGGCAGGCTATTGGATGCGTTATGTATTACGGAATGCCAGAATCAGATATTAATCGCTTAAAAATGCTTAATTGTGATGTACTAGGTATATTTGCTAATGAAGATCAGTTTATCAATGCAGAAGTTGTAAATTCTTTCGAAGAGAATATGAGAAAAGCAGATAAGAAACTTACTGTTTTCAAATATCCTGCGGACCATGCTTTTGCTAATCCTAGTAATCCTAAACATAACAAGGAGTTAAGTGCTGAAGCAAGAAGTAATGTTGTTGAGTATATGAAGGCAAAATTTAAATAATGAACTGGAATAAATTAGAGGATATTTCATGTATAGATAAAATTAATAATTTATCTAAAGAACATAAAGTTTTGCTTTTTAAACATAGTACTCGTTGCAGTATTAGTTCATCAGCTCTTAATAGGTTAGAAAGAAATTGGAAAGATGAGGACTCTGAAAAGCTTAGCCCTTATTATTTAGATTTGCTAAAGCATAGAAACGTTTCAAACGCTATCGCTGAACTGTATGCTGTTGAACATCAATCACCGCAAGTGCTTGTGATAAAAGATGGCAAATGTATCTATTCCGAAACGCATTATGGAATTTCTTATGAAGACTTGATGTCATTGTAGATATTTTATTTCATATAACAATTATATTAAAGGGATTTTAATCCCTTTTTTAGTTTAATTTAGGTGAGTCAACACATCTTTGACTTTAATAATTACTAGAAGGCAATCCCATTTTATATTTCAATGTTTGAAATTCTGATAGGATTATTGACAAAGATTTACAAAAAGCTCCTTTCTAGCTTTTTTAATATCACTTCAAATGAAAAAAAAAGATCTTTATTTTGATGAGCACAAAACCCTGCATGAATTAAAACATTACCTTCCTGCTCAAGCACCGCTTAAGGATTTTATTCATCACAATACGTTGCATGCTTTTCAGAATCAGAAGTTTTATGATGCCTTGCAACAAGCCTCAACCATATTTGGATATAAAACCAGTCTGTCCTTAAACGACTTTAGGAACCTGCATAATTCTGGTCGCATTAATGATAAGATTTTAGAAAAGGTAATACAAGATAGAAAAGGAAAAGCTGAATTATCCCTTTGGTTGGATAGATTAATCAAGCATCATTATGACTATGAAATTGATTCACGCATTGGAAAACTAAAACAGCATTGGAAGAATACATACAAAATAGATATGGATGCTTTGGTGCATCCCATTTTGTTTCGTATCACTTGCAGCTATTTAGATCAAGGAATTTCTATTTGGAATTTTCCCATAGAACATAGAGGTTTTCTATCCTCAATCAAAGAACTCGAAAAACTTAGTTATTCAAGCCTATTTCAATCAGAAAGGGTTAAGAAACTTTTACTACATACTTCTTGCAGTATTTCTAGTCTGTTAGATATATTGATTGGCGATAGTAGTTTGTATGAACAGTATCTCTTCGACACTCAGTTTGGACATCAAGGATGGTCGGGGATGGTGGCTGTGGTAGAAGATAATCCAAAAACCTTACTCGATCATAAGAAAATTACCCTAAATGACTTTATTGTTTTTGAATTACTGTTACAAATTAACGCATTGGATTCTTTATCAAGCTGGGAGCCTCTAGCAAAAACAATCAAGCAAATTCCAGTTCCTATTTTTGATGAGGTTGTAAATACCGAATTCCATGAGGTTATTACCTTGTGGCAAGATGCTTTTGAATGGTCGTATTACGACCAAGTTTTAGCTGGATTGTCTGCTCAAGTTCTTATGGAACTTCAAACAACAGTAAAGAAACCAAATTTTCAAGCTTTGTTTTGTATAGATGATAGAGAATGCTCAATAAGACGTTATGTTGAAAAATACGATACAAGCTGTTTAACCTATGGTACGCCTGGTTTTTTTGGAGTAGAGTTCTATTATCAACCCAAAAACGGAAAGTTTCATACCAAATTATGTCCAGCGCCCGTGACACCTAAATATCTGATTAGAGAAATTAATACAAGGGGTTTAAATGAATCGGATGCTAATTTTTCTAAACACAGTCATTCTTTATTTAGAGGTTGGATTATTACCCAAACTTTAGGTTTTTGGTCAGCTTTTAAATTGGCTTTAAATATTTTTAAACCTACCACAACGCCCGCTTCTACTTCATCATTCAAACACATGGATAAGTTTTCAGAGCTTACTATTGAGAATAAAAACATAAATCAAAAGATAGATGGACTTCAAGTAGGATTTACCATTGATGAAATGGCAGATAGGGTAGAGGCCTTACTTAAAAGTATTGGTTTGGTTGATAATTATGCACCCATTGTATACTTGGTTTCGCATGGGGCAAGCAGTGTAAACAATACACATTATGCCGGCTATGACTGTGGTGCTTGTTCGGGCAGACCGGGCTCTGTCAATGCAAGGGTCGCCTCATATATGGCAAATCATATCAAGGTGAGAGAGATTCTTTTAGGAAGAGGCTTGGCTATTCCCGAAAGTACAAAATTTGTAGGGGCTCTGCACGATACCACCCGTGACGAAATTGAGTTTTATGACGAAGATAAAATGAGTGAGGCCATCAAAGCTTTACACAATCAAAATAAAATAACATTTAAAAAAGCCCTAGATGATAATGCGAAAGAACGTTCCCGTAGGTTTATTTTAATTGATTCAAAGCAGAGTTCATCCAAAGTGCATGAGCAAGTAAAATTAAGATCTGTTTCTTTGTTTGAGCCAAGACCCGAATTAAACCATGCCACCAATGCCTTATGTATTATTGGTAGGAGAGAAATGAGTAAGCATGTGTTTTTAGATAGACGTTCATTTATGAATTCATATGATTACAAAATTGATTTAGACGGGAAATTTTTAAGTAATATGATTAAACCTATTGGCCCAGTTTGTGGAGGTATTAATTTAGAATACTACTTCTCAAGGGTAGATAATCCAAAGCTTGGAGCAGGTACCAAATTACCTCATAATGTAATGGGATTGATTGGTGTAGCAAATGGTATAGATGGTGATTTAAGAGCAGGTTTACCTAACCAAATGGTAGAGGTACACGATCCAATTAGATTGATGGTAATAGTTGAACATTTTCCTGAAATTGTTTTAAAAGCCATACATGTAACACCCGAAACTTATGAGTGGTTTGAAAATGAGTGGGTGCATTTAGTAGCCATGAATCCGGAGGATAAAAGTTTGTATTATTTTAAGGATGGTGCTTTTAGTTCTTATAAACCTATCACAGACAAAATTAATCATGTGGACAATTTAGAAGTATTGATTGAATCATCAGAAGAGAATTTTCCAGTGTACAGCATTAACTAAAAAACGACATGGAAAAAATAATTCAAATATTCATTTTATTGCCCTTATTAGGTTTTATAATGAGCCTTATAATTCCCCGCAAACACGAGAATTTATTATCTAGAACAGCTTTTGGATTTGTAGGATTTAATTTGTTTTGCTTAACTGTTTTTGTAATTTATTGGCTTGTAAATGCTCATCCTAATTTAAACTTGAATGAGATTTTAATTTACCAAACTAAAGGTTATGAATTCTTGTTGGATTTTTATTTTGATAAAATATCTGTCGTATACCTATTTGTGGGGTCCTTCCTTACCTTCTTGGTAACCATATACAGCCGCTATTATCTGCACCGTGAGCGAGGTTATAAAAGGTTTTTCAATACAGTTTTGTTCTTCTATTTAGGGTATAACATAACGGTCTTGTCTGGCAATTTTGAAACATTATTTTTAGGTTGGGAGATTTTGGGCATATCTTCATTTTTATTAATAAGCTTCTACCGCGAGCGTTATTTACCTGTAAAGAATGCTATCAAAGTATTTAGTATTTATAGAATCGGTGATGTAGGTTTGCTATTGGTGATGTGGCTTAGTCATCATTTGTGGCACGAAAATGTAACCTTTCTAAAATTGAATAATTACGAATTGGTTCATGAGCATTTGCAATCTCATAGTTTGATTGGCGTATTTATATCAACTATGATTTTGATTTCTGCAGCAGCTAAATCAGCACAGTTTCCATTTTCATCATGGTTGCCAAGAGCCATGGAAGGTCCAACTCCATCAAGTGCAATTTTTTATGGTTCACTTTCAGTTCATATTGGAGTATTTTTACTTTTAAGAACTTTTCCATTCTGGGATTATCAGTTTTCTGTTAGGGTTTTGATTGCTGCTATTGGACTTATTACAGCCATATTAAGTGGATTGACGGCTAGGGTTCAGTCGTCAGTTAAGAGTCAAATTGCATATGCTTCTTCAGCACAAATAGGTATAATTTTTATTGAACTTGCAGCAGGCTTTGAAAATTTAGCCTTGATACATTTTGCTGGCAATGCCTTTTTAAGAACATACCAATTGTTGGTTTCGCCATCAGTGGTTAGTTATTTAATCAAAGAGCAATTCTATAATTTTACTCCACGCAAACATTCTGCTGAAGACTCTCTGCCAAATCGTTTGAGATACACCATTTATTTATTAAGTCTCAAAGAATGGAACCTAGATTGGTTAATGTCAGAGTATATTTGGATGCCTATTAAACAGGCAGGCAGAAAAATGAGCTTCATGAGTTTCAATGTGACCTCTATCATTTTTGCTATTTTGCTTTTTAGTGGCATCATTGCTTTTCAAATTGAAAACGCTATACCAGGTAATTTGCATCGCTTTATGCCTGAGTTTTATGCTTTATTTGGATTGATATTAGTTTTAAAATCATTTGCTGAAAGAGGAAATGCTTGGCATGCTTTTACACTTATTTTAATGAATAATTTTATGGTGGCTATGGCCATTTCCTTTAATGAACATTTTGAGTTTTCACATACTGTTTTATATCTAAGTGGTATTGTAGTAGCTGGAATTATTGGGTACTTTAGTCTATATACACTTAGGAAGAAAGAAGTAAAAATAGATCTAAAGCAGTTTTATGGACATTCATATAAACATCCAAGATTGGCATTTTTATTTCTTTTAGTCTGTTTAGCCTTATCTGGATTTCCAATTACACCTACTTTTATTGGTGAAGATTTAATATACTCGCACATTGGTGAGCATCAGGCAATATTGGCTTTAATAGTTTCAATAAGTTTTATTGTAGATGGTTTATCTTTAATAAGAATATATTCAAGATTATTCCTTGGAACTCCAATTAAGAGATTCCATGAGGTTGGTTTTAGGTCTTCTTAATCTCATTATAACTTGAGATAAATTATTAATTATTATGGTTGAAGTATGGTAGATAATAAAAATAAAGTTGTTCCGACAGACGGTTTAACGGGTTTAAAAGAGAACCTGCAAGCCGATTCGCTTTCTGGTTTTTTAGTTTTTTTGTTGGCTTTACCTTTAAGTTTAGGTATCGCTAAAGCATCTGAATTCCCTCCAATTATGGGGCTGATAACAGCTATGATTGGAGGTATTCTAGTTTCCCTTATTGCTGGTTCAAGATTGACTATTAAAGGTCCTGCTGCGGGTCTTATTGTAATTGTAGCAGGTTCTGTAGCAGAGTTAGGTGGAGGAAATAACGAGTTGGGTTGGCATTTAGCTCTAGGTGCTGTAGTTTTAGCTGGTGTGTTTCAAGTTTTATTTGGGGTTTTTAAGTTTGGCAAACTAGCTGATTTTTTTCCCCTCGCTGCGGTAGAAGGTATGTTGGCAGCTATAGGAATTATTATCTTATCTAAACAACTTCATGTGCTTTTAGGTATCAATCCTGTTAACGAATTAACTGGTAAACCCTTGGTGGAGCCCTTGGAATTAATTAAGCTTTTACCACATTCATTTATTAATTTTAATGCAAGTTCAACCATTATAGGGGTAGTAAGTTTGATTATAATTTTTGGTATGCCTATGATTAAACATCCTTTGGTCAAGAAAATTCCTGCTCCTCTTATTGTTTTAGTTGTTACCATTCCTCTTGCGATTATGATAGGTTTGAAGGAATCTAACCCAAAAGGTTTTGTTCATTTTGATAAAGGATTGTTCGACATTCTTGCTATCAATGTCAGTTTTGCTGGTTTTTCTCAGACTGCCACATTTATTAAGTATGTTGTAATGTTTGCCCTTGTCGGTAGTTTAGAGGCTTTACTTACCGTTAAAGCCATTGATATTATGGACCCTTTTAAACGCAAATCAGATTATAATAAAGACCTAATAGCTATTGGCGCAGGTAATATCTTTGCAGGTGTTTTAGGTGGATTGCCTATGATAAGCGAGGTAGCTCGTAGTTCTGCAAATGTTAACTATGGCGGAAAAACCAGGTGGGCCAATTTTTTTCATGGTGTGGCTATTTTATTGTTCTTAATATTTGCTACGGTTTTTAGTGATTTAATTCCAACTTCTGCTCTGGCTGCTATGCTAATTGGAGTGGGTGTTAAATTAGCTCATCCAAGGGTTTTTAAACACATGTTCCATATTGGTGTTGAGCAATTAATCATATTTATTGTTACAATAATTGTAACCCTTTCAACTGATATAGGTCTTCGTGATTTTGCTGTGGGTGCAATAAAGGGTCAGATTTTGTCTGCCATTCCTTCGATTTCGCTGGTTGATATTACCCATCATCTTTCCCAAACTAATTTCCCTCAAGCTGCTTATATATGTAAGAATGCTTTTGTTCATTTCCCTTCAGCAACTATCCATTTGATTTTAGTGAACGTTTTTGAATACCCTGTTACTCAGATGCTATTGGCAAAATATCAGCAACAATGGATCATCTGTCCCGATAACGGAATTCTTACCATGATTACCCGGGATAAGCCGATAGAATTGTACACAATCGATTGTACTGGCACTTCAACCTTACTATCAATAACCTCCCGAATAGCAGCTATTTTACCTCATTTGTTGCAACATGCTGATACTCCAACGCTACCACTAGCTTCTAAACTGGTAGAGAAATACCCCCTTCGACCTAC
>RGVD01000140.1 GCA_010027395.1 Bacteroidota bacterium | reverse complement strand
TCAATTTTTCTACGATCGATTTCAAAACCTTTAGTTTTCAAAGCTTGAGAAACTTGCAATGGAGTGATTGAACCAAAGATTTTTCCATTAGCACCAGCCTTAGTGGCAATAGTGATAGTTAAATCTTTCAAGTTTTCGCTCATTGATAAAGCGTCTTCTTTTAATTTTTCACGTCTTTTAGCTCCTTGGCGATTGTTTTCTTCTAAGATTTTGATGTTAGATGCTGTAGCCATTACTGCCAATCCTTTAGGGAATAGGAAGTTGTTTGCATAACCATCTTTAACTGTTACCACGTCACCTTGGATTCCAAGGTTTTTAAGGTTTTCTTTTAAAATAATTTTCATTCTGTTTTCCTCCTCTAATTATTTTAATAAATCGCCTCCAAATGGTAATACAGCTATGTGACGAGCACGTTTGATAGCTTCAGAAACTTTACGTTGGTATTTCAATGAAGTACCAGTTAATCTACGAGGAAGAATTTTTCCTTGGTCGTTAACAAACTTCATTAAAAAGTTAGCATCTTTATAATCGATGTACTTAATGCCATTCTTTTTGAAACGGCAATATTTTTTACGTTGTGTTGCATCCGGTGTGGTATTAAATACCATCATAGGGTTTGCTTTTCCAATAGGTTTTGCCATAATGTTTTACTTTTTAGCAGCCTCCTGTTGCTTGTTTTTGTTTTGATTAAACTCACCATTGCGTTTGCGTTGGTTGTAAATTAATGCGTCCTTGTCTAAAGAAGTGGTCAAAAAACGCATAATGCGTTCATCGCGTCTGTAAGCAAGTTCAAGTGAAGATACAAAAGAGGTAGCAGATTTAAACTCATAAATGTGGTAAAAGCCTGTACTTTTCTTTTGAATAGGGTAAGCCAATTTGGTCAAACCCCAGTTTTCTTCATGAACCAGCTCTCCACCAGCTTCCGTAATTAAATTACGGTATTTGGCCACAGCTTCTTTTAGCTGTTCATCGGAGAGTACGGGAGTGAAAATAATCACTGACTCATAATCTTTTAGGACAACCGATTCTTGTTTTGTCGATTTTGTTTTAGTTGCCATTGTTTTAGAAAACTTATTTTTGTTTAAGGGTTGCAAAAGTAAGCCAATTTTTGTGATTCCCAAATCAAATTGAACGATTTATTTCAATTGTCCAATATAATGGTTTAATAATGACTGCTTTTCTAGCATAAATGTCCCATAATTTGTCTATAATAGGTAGCAAACGCTCAAATATTCGTTTACAAATCATACATTAAATATTTTATAAAAACCTACATTTGCAGCAAATACGTGTTTAATAATGGATTTAATCGAAAAACTAAAAAAGAAAGCTGGACCACTTGGTCAGTATGCTGATGATGCTTATGGTTATTATATGTTTCCCAAATTAGAAGGAGAAATTGGGCCACGCATGATGTTTAGAGGTATTGATGTTTTGAATTGGAGTTTGAATAATTATTTAGGACTTGCCAATCATCCTGAGGTGAGAGCAGTGGATACGCAAGCTACTAGCGATTTTGGATTGGGTTACCCAATGGGTGCAAGGATGATGAGTGGTAATAGTGTTTACCATGAACAATTAGATAGAGAATTGGCAGCTTTTGAAAGTAAAGAAGATGCAGTTTTATTAAATTACGGTTACCAAGGTATGGTTTCGACCATTGATGCTTTGGTTGATAGACATGATGTGATTGTGTATGATGCCGAAAGTCACGCTTGTATTGTAGATGGTGTTCGCCTTCACATGGGCAAGCGTTTTATGTACAAGCATAATGATTTGGATAGTCTAGAATTGCAATTGCAGCGTGCTGAAAAGTTAGTGGCAGAAACAGGCGGAGCTATATTGGTTATTACTGAGGGTGTTTTTGGCATGACTGGTGCTCAAGGAAAATTGAAAGAAATTGTTGAATTAAAATCAAAATATAAGTTCAGATTGTTCGTTGATGATGCACATGGTTTTGGCACTATGGGTAAAACAGGCGCAGGAACCGGTGAGGAGCAAGGCTGTCAGGATGGGATTGATATTTATTTTGGAACGTTTGCCAAAAGTATGGCCCTTATTGGCGGTTTTATTGCTGCAGATAAAGAGGTTTGTAAGTTTTTAAGATATAATCTTCGTTCTCAAATTTATGCTAAGTCGGTGCCAATGCCAATTGTTATTGGTGCGTTGAAGAGATTGGATTTAATTAGAAAGCATCCTGAATTGCGCCAAAACCTTTGGAAGATTGTAAACGCGCTTCAAACAGGTTTGAGAGAAAAGGGCTTTGATTTGGGTAAAACCAATTCACCTGTGAGTCCAGTTATAATGCATGGATCTGTTCCGGAGGCTACGGCTGTTGTGCATGACCTAAGAGAAAACTATAAGATTTTCTGTTCGGTAGTTGTGTATCCTGTTATTCCAAAAGGTATGATATTGTTAAGGTTAATTCCAACGGCTGTGCACACTCTTGAAAATGTAGAGGAGACAATTATTGCATTCTCGGAAATTAGAGAGAAATTGAAAGCAGGAACTTATGCCAATTTACAGAATATTGTAGCTATGGCGGAGACCTTATAAAATATTAACATAAAAATAAGAAACACAATTATACATTTGAAGTATGAAAAAAATAATATTTGCATTCCTAGCACTCATTTTTATTAGTCAATCATCTTTCAAGCAAGAAGAGGGTATTAAGTGGTTAGGATTTAACGAGGGTTACGAAATAGCCAAGAAGAAAAACAAAATCATGATAATCGATGTGTATACCGATTGGTGTGGTTGGTGCAAGAGAATGGATAGAGATGCTTACGCAAAAGAAGACATCACTAAAATAGTTAACAAAGATTATGTTCCTGTAAAATTTAATCCAGAAATAGAAGGAGTAAAATACCTTTATAATGGTAAAACATATTCAGGCCAACAATTAGCTGGTGTGTTGAGTAATTTCCAAATTAATGGTTACCCTACAACCATTTTTGCTTACCCTAAAAAGAATGTAACAGAAATAGTGGTTGGTTATAAAAATGCAGAGCAATTGAAACCAATTTTGGAAGACATCAAGACTCGTCTTAAAAAATAGAATCCTTTTTGTCTTTCTTTAAAAAAGTGAACACAGAATTACTTAAGATTACTAAAAATAAAAGTATGATTAAGTAATTCTGCCTTGTTGAATAGCGGTCTTCCAAGCCCACCAAACCTCCTGTGATAATAGCGTTGCTTATTATTGCCAAACCTATCATAAAAATAATGGTAGTTTTCTTTCTTATTAGATAAATAAGACCCAAAGCTGATACAATTAACATAAAAACATACATTTTCGAAATTACCTGAAATGGAAAAGTGATCTCACTTCTATTTTGTAAAGATGAGTTATAAGCATTCATTTCATTAGGGTAGTATTTAGCAATAGCTGGATAAGGTCCCCAACCACCCTGAGGATAAGCATAAATCGAGTTACCTATTTTATTTTTCGAGAATGATTTTGTTGCTTCAATAATTATTGATTTAGCATATTGCCAGGCATATTTAGGAGTAAAAAGTATGTCATTTATTATGATTTTATATTCATCATGAGGAGTGCCCCAAGCACCTGTTTTTTGAAAGGCACTGTTAGGATGGAAAAGAAAATTTCCGCTATAATTCTCTGGTGCTAGGCTGTCTTTGTATTTACAAATTTCGTAATTCTTGCTTGGACACTCTGCATCTAAATAGGATTTTAAAACGCCATTTTCAACCAATTTGCCCATTAAGAAAATATGAGAAACATTACTGAAACCATCTGCTCCTAAAGCCTTTTTTTCTAAACTGAATAAACCAATATTTGCTAAAACGCCTATAAATAAAATTGAAGTCGCAATAGTTGAAATGCCTTTAATGAAACCAGATGTGATAAGTCGAATGATAAGAAGAATGCCAAGAGCCAAACAATGAAAGAGCATAAATGAAAAGTGCATTTGTAGACTCAATAAATAAAATACTAACCAAGCAAACCACGTCTTCGTAAAAGGTCTTTTGTGTTGCATGATTATAGCTAATAATAGAATGGAAATAGCCGAAAAGACATCTGGCATGATATAACAAACATCCCAAGCCAAAGCAGTGAAAAGGCTGAGAAATGAAACCAAAGCCACATACATCATATCCGTGTACTCCTTCAAGTTTTGATTTATAAAGACATAGCAGCTTAGGTTAAATAGAATGGCTTGTGCAAGGATGGTAAGCCATAAGGAAATGTGAAGACTTGTAATACCCACAAACCAACCATATACAAATGAACGATCTTCAGTATAGCTAAACTCGTTACCACAATTGATATATAACTCCGAATCGGTGAAGACCACAACATAGTGATTGTATATTGCCGGCCAAAGCGTTATAACTATCCCAAAAACAACTGAAAGTAATGATTTATGCAGAGGTTTCATCCGATGTTTTTGTCGAAGACAAACTTTTTAAATAGGTCAATACCATTCTTATCTGACCATAGCTAATGGCATCACCCAATATTTGTTTGATGGGAGAAAACTTATCGTAGCCCACTTTTTCGGCAGCACTTTTAATTTTTATGATTTGATCTTCGCCCACAAAATCGTGTATCGAAAGCTCACCTTTTCCTATATAATCCGACAAATGCCCTTCGATGGTGCTATTTACCAAACCTCTTTGCTTAGCAATCTCTTCAATGCTTTTTCCTTCTTTGTATAATTTGAATGTTTCAGTTTTGCTTTCACCTTTCTCTTCTTTATGCTTTGGAATTTCGATGGGTGTTGAGCTCTTTTCTATTTCAGGAACTTCAAATGTCATTTCACCAAAACTGGCTTTTTGCACTTGTCTTAATTTTTTCCAAAAGGTAGACTCCAAATCATTAACCTCCATGCTATAGGCTTTCACTTTGGTTTTTCCTTTTAGCACAGATTGTAGGGTATTAATGGATGTAATGATTTCATCATGCAAAGCCCTTCCAAAATAGGCTTTGGCCTTGCTTACCCTCTCATGCAAAAGTGCTTCATCTATTACTTCTTGTGATAATATTTGCTGCAATTGTTTGCAGAACTTATCTGCCACCTGCTGCTGCGCAAGGGCTTTGTCTATCATGTATTGAGCGGTACTCTCAAACAATTCTTTTTCGGGTAGTTTTTTCTCTAAGGTAGTATTTTTAAAACTTTCTAAGGCCACCAATAACTTACGCCAATCAAAAGTTTTAAGTAAAATTTGAGCTGTAAACTTAGGCTTCTCTCTGTTTAAAACGTGTTCAATTTCATCAATACTATTTTCGCGGGTGGCAAAGGATATAATGCGTTCATCACTTTGAATACTCTCAGGATGAATTTTAGATAAAAGCAAAACCCCATCAATGGTGCGACAGCGACTGAGCGCTACATATACTTGACCTGCCGCAAATGAATAACCCGCATCAATGATGGCTTTATCAAAGGTTAATCCTTGGCTTTTATGAATGGTAATGGCCCATGCCAATCGGATGGGATATTGGGTGAAACTACCCAATTCTTCTTCTTCAACTTTATTGGTGTCTTTATTGAAATTGTATCGAATATTGCTCCATTTCTCTTTGGATATGGTAAGTTCATCATGGCTTTCGGCTAGCGAAACAATTATTTCATTAGGACTTAAACTTTTAACAGTGGCTAACTTCCCATTAAAATATTTTCTTTCACCACTAATATCGTTTTTGATAAACATGATTTGAGCGCCAATCTTCAAATCAAGATTCATTTCTGTTGGTAATGCTTTATCAGAAAATTCGCCTTTTATTTCACCTGGAAAGCTAACTAATTCAGCATCTAACTTAGCTAATTCTTGCCCATTTATCTGGTCTGCTGTGCGGTTGTGTGTGGTGAGGGTAATAACATTATCTGAAAGGTCCATGGCATCGCGGTTGTACCTCTCGTTTAGTATCTCAAAATCGTAATCATCCAAATTGTTGTTACGAATATTATTTAGCAATTGAATGAATATTTTTTCATTCTGCCTATACATTTTCTTGAGCTCAATAAATAGGGGAGGGTTGTTTTCAATCACCTTGGCGCTAAAGAAAAAGGGACTACTGTAATCGTTTTTCATCAAAGTCCATTCATCATCACCTACTACAGGAGGCAACTGAAACAAGTCACCAATAAACAAAACCTGCACACCTCCAAAAGAATCTCTGCTGTTGCGTCTGAAATACCTAAGCAAATCATCAATGGCATCTAGCATATCAGCCCTCAGCATACTCACTTCATCTATAATAAGGAGTTCTAGTTCATTAATGAGTTCAATCTTTTCTCTGTTAAAGCGCACACCTTTTATCAAAGCATGTTTATCTGCTGTTTTGATATCACCAAACATATTGGTTTGGCCGGGTATATATGGAATAAACGGTAAATGAAAAAAAGAGTGCATGGTCACACCACCTGCATTGATGGCAGCTACACCTGTTGGGGCAACCACAGCAGTGTGTTTTTGGGTATGAGATTTTATATACTTTAAAAACGTTGTTTTACCTGTACCAGCTTTTCCTGTCAAAAAAAGGTTTTGGGATGTGTAATTAACCACATCTGAAGCCAGTTTAAACCACTCGTTTTCTACATCCATGTTCATATTTTCAATATTAATGTATTTTAAGGAAATTGCTATTGGCAAAGATCCAAATCTTAATTGAACATACTATTTTGATGGATTAGTTATTTGGTAATATATCATAATTTTATAAGGCTAAAATTTAATACCAAATTTTGCATCGTATGTTTTTGTAATAATATCAGTTTTTACAAGTTGAAAAGAATATGAAAAATTCACTGCTCCATTTCACTCTTTAATTCGAGACTT
>RGVD01000139.1 GCA_010027395.1 Bacteroidota bacterium | reverse complement strand
TATTGCCCACATCACCAAGGCAGATTGCAGAGAGAAGTAGGCTAAAATAACAAGCATAGGGTAGAATGAGCCAAACACCACGAATATAAATTTCCAAATAAAGTGTAGCTCCTTTGCACCCATGAGCCAACGCTTACGCTGATGTAAAAAATTCTTGAATTGAGTTTGTGCATTTGAAAAATTTAAACTGTCAATTTTTATGGTATTTTTGGTTTGATAGCCAGCTTTTCTGAATGTATCGAACAATTTGAAATCCTCAGTCACCGAAAAATCAATATTTTCATAGCCGCCCACCTTGAAGTAAGCCTCTCTTTTATATGCCATATTGTTTCCTACTGCAGTGCTTTTCAAGCCCAATTTATCAAAGGCTATTAATAATCCCGATGAATACAGCCATTCAAGACCTTGCATTCTCTCAAAAGGAGTTTCCCCCTTTACGATGGTAGTTCCCGAAACAATCGCAATATTTGGATTGTCAAATTCATTTACTAAAGTCATTAACCAATCGGGCTTAACTTCTATATCGGCATCTGTTACTGCCAATATATCACCCTTGGCCTTATGGGCTAAGTTGGCTAAAACATTTGCCTTTGCTCTGGCTTTACCTAAATTTTGTGTAATGGGTATGAGTTTGAAATTGGTGCTTGAATAAATCAAATTTTGAATGATTTCAGCTGTATTATCCGTTGAAGAGTCGTCACCTATCAATACTTCAAATTTGTTTTTTGGGTAATTCAACTCAAAAAGACTTTCGATACACCTTGTTATTTGATGGGCCTCATTTCTAGCTGGAATGAGTATGCTTACAAATGGTAAATTGTCTAATTTATCATTTGTAAAATATTTCTTTTTATGTTTTTCTTCATGATTTACTAGCGTTATGCAAAGTGTAACCTGTATTAATACAAATACATACACAAAAAAAATGGCGATGAGTTCTATGTATAGCATGCTTACTTATTGCCTAAACTATCAAACGAATAACCAAGTTCACTAAAATGCTTTAGCAGTTGTGGCAATAGAATTTTCAAATTCCTTTCTGCTTTTTCGCTGTCATGGAAAACAAAAATATGACCTGCACTTACATTTTTTTTCATTGCTTTTAAGCTTTCTTCTATATCAAGCATAGGGTCGAAATCTCGGCTAAGCCTATCCCACATAATAATCTGATGGGATTTTTTTATATGATAAAATTGAGAAAGTTTGAGTTTTCCATAAGGAGGTCTAAATAATGTGGAGTCAATATACTTGGCGCATTCATCAATATTTTCAAAAAAACTCTTATTGTCATGCTTCCAACCATTGATATGATTGAAAGTGTGGTTGCCAACCGCATGGCCTTCAGCTATTATTCGTTTATAGGTTCCAGGGTATTTTACCACATTGTCACCCACACAAAAAAAACTTGCTTTCGCTTGGTATTTTGCCAATTCATCCAATACCCAAGCTGTTATTTCTGGGTGTGGTCCATCATCAAAAGTAAAAAACAATTTTTTATCATTGGTTTTTACCTTCCATGTGCAAGATTTGCCCATTAGTTGAACTAATTGCGGTATTGTGTAGTGAAACATTATTTTTGTTAACGTTAAGCAAAAATAGTTTTAGCCATTAAAATAAAAATAAAACTTTGAAAACATTTATCAAAATTAGCCTTAGCGCTTTTGCCCTTATCATCAGTATCAGCCTGCAAGCCCAAAAATCATGGACTTTAGAAGCGTGCATTAATCAGGCCATTAGCAGTAATATACAAATCCAACAACAATCACTACAAACCCAAAGTGCCAAAGCTGATGTGTTACAAAGTAAATTACAAGCAGCTCCAAGTATTAATGGCTCTGCTACCAATACTTGGCAAACGGGATTTAATATCAATCCTAAAACCAATTTGCCCGAAGAAAATTTGGCTTTCAGAACCAATTCATTTGGTGCATCGGCCAATATGCCTTTGTTTAATGGCTTTCAAACCGTTAATAATATGCGTTTGAAAGAAAGTGATTACAAGGCTAGTCAATTTGATTTAGAGAATACTAAAAATACTATTAGCCTAAATGTTGCCAATGCTTATTTGTCTGTTTTGCAACAAACAGAGATATTGGCGGCCTCTAACTCACAAGCTGATGCCACAAGGAAAATATTAGAAAGACAGCAAAAACTATACGATTTGGGAGGCTTGAACCGTAGTAAACTATTGCAATTAAAAGCCCAATTATCGAACGAAGAATATGCCATTATTAATAACCAAGCCAATTTAAACCAAGCGTATCTTAATCTATGGCAATTAATAAATGTTGAACCTAATAATAAAAATACCATCGAAAAGCCAAACCAAATAGCACTTGATGTGAAAGATGAAGTGAAAACGGTGGATGCTATTTACAATGAATTTGAAAAACGCAGTCCGGACGTAGTAGCTGCTCAACATCGATTGCGCTCTGCAGACTTACAGCATTTTGTGGCCCTTGGTGGTCGCAGTGTGAGATTGAGTATTGCTGGAAGTGCCAGTTCTTTTTATACAACTTTGGGTGTAACTACTCAATATATAGCTAAACCAAACCCAGCAATTGGTTATTATTTAGATGGTGCAGGAGTTCCTCAAAAAGTTTTCTCCAATTTACCATCTTTTGAAGTTGCAAGTAGCACTGAAACACCATTTTCAGATCAATTTAAAAAGAATTTTGGAACAAGTTTGGGTTTAACTTTAAGTGTTCCTATTTTTAATGGCTGGAGCGTAAACACTAATATCCAAAAGGCCAATATTCAACAGATGAATGCTAAGTTAAATGAAAAACAAGTGAAGTTGAATGTTTATAAAAATGTAAACCAATCTTATTTGAATTTTAAAAATGCCATTAAGCGATATGAAGCTTCGCAAGAGACAATGGATGCCAATAAAGAGGCTTATGAAATCAGCGAAAAACAATTTGAATTAGGTGCTTTGAACATTAGCGATTACATTTCATCAAAAAACAGTTTTAATAAATCTCAAAACGATTATCTGCAAGCCAAATATGAAGTGGTATTTAGGCGTAAAGTCCTTGATTTTTATGAAGGAAAACCATTGAAATAAATATTGAATTGTTGATTGGGTATTCCCCTCCTTGGAGGGGTTAGGGGTGGGTTTAAAACAAATAATAAACAGAACTTTTAACTAAAAATTAAAAAAATGAAAAAGAATAAAAAGTTAATATACTTGTTGATTGGGGTAATTGTCTTGATAGTGATTGCTGTAATAGCTCGCAAAGCAGGCTGGGTTGGTGGAGATGAAGGCACGAAGGTGAGTATGGCCAAGGTGGAGAAGAAGACCATCATCGAAACGGTATCTGCAAATGGTAAGGTGCAGCCTGAGATCGAAATTAAGATTAGTTCGGATGTGAGCGGTGAGATAAAAGAGTTATACATTCACGAAGGTGACTCAGTGCATGCAGGCCAATTGTTAGCCCGCATCGACCCTGAATTGTATCAATCTTCCTTGGATAGGGCAGAGGCATCTTTGAACAATGCAAAAGCCAACAATGCCAATGCCAAAGCTCGCTTGTTGCAGTCGGAGGCTAAGTTTTCTGAGATAGAAAAGTCATACAGCCGTAACAAAAACATGCACGACCAAAAGCTGATTTCTGATGCGGAATTTGATGCATCTAAATCTGCATACTTAACTGCCAAGGCTGATGTAGAGGCTTCGAGACAAACCATTGTAGGTGCTGAGTTTAATGTAAAGAGTTTTGAAGCAGGATTGAAAGAAGCTCGTAAAAATTTAACACGAACTGAAATATTTGCACCTAATAGTGGTATCGTTTCTAAATTGAATGTAGAAAAAGGCGAACGTGTGGTGGGAACATCTCAAATGGCTGGGACAGAAATGATGCGCATTGCCAACCTGAATGATATGGAAGTGAGTGTTGATGTGAACGAAAATGATATCGTGAAAGTAAGCATTGGTGATACGACTATGGTGGAGGTAGATGCTTATGGCAATAGAAAATTTAAGGGTGTCGTGACAGAGATTGCGAATTCAGCTACATCAAGTGCTGCAAGTATAAGCGACCAAGTAACCAATTTTGTAGTGAAAATTCGCATACTTCGTTCAAGTTATGCTGACTTGATGAAGCAAAAAAAGAATGGTGTATTTAAACCAGGTATGACAGCCAGTGTGGATATTCAAACTGAAATTGCCACAGATGTAATAGCAGTGCCTATTGAAGCAGTAACTGTGAGGAACAAAGAGGCTTTAGATACAACAAGTACCGGAGCAACAAGCATCAAAAGCACAGAATCAACCAAAAACGATTTGGAAGTTGTGTTTGTGAACAATGCCAATAAAGCAAGCATCAGAGGGGTAACTACAGGTATTCAAGATGATAAATGGATTGAAATAAAAGTTGGTTTGACTGAGAAAGATGAAGTAATTAGCGGTCCTTTCAATATCGTTTCTAAAACTTTAAAGCATGGCGATAAACTTAAAAAAGTGAGCCGTGAAGAATTGTTTGAAGTGAAGAAATAGGTGCAATTTGAAAATGTGTAGATGCGGGAATGTGCAGATGTGAGAATTTGTGTGAATGACTCTTATGAAAGGATGCTTCTTGTCCGTTGTTGAATCTCCTGACTAACTACTATAGCTACCCCAAAACTCCTTTTCCTTCTCTAATCACTACAATTTCTTCTTCGGTGCAATCAACTATAGTAGATGGAACAATATCACCCGCACCGCCATCTATTACACAATCAACTTGGTACTCAAATTTATCATGTATTTCAGTAGGGTCGGTCATGTAATCTACTATCACATCATCGTGGTGAATGGTGGTAGCCACAAGTGGAACGCCTAGTTCACTGATTATGGCTTGTGCTATGGCATTGTCAGGCACACGGATACCAATGGTTTTCTTGTTACCTGCAAAATATTTAGTTACGTTGTTATTGGCTTTCAATATAAAAGTAAAGGCACCTGGCAAGTTGTTTTTCATCAACCTAAAAACTGCCTTGTCTAGCACTGCTGTGTATTCAGCAATGTGTGATAAGCTTTCACAAATCAATGAGAAATTTACTTTCTCAACCTTTTTTCCTGTAATCTTACACATGCGCTCAATGGCTTTTTTGCTATCTAGTCTGCAGCCCATGGCATAAATGGTATCCGTTGGAAAAATAATCACACCATCTTTATTCAAGATGTCGATTACTTTTTTCAAATCACGGGGATTCGGATTTTTTGAATGCAGTTCGAGTATCATTATTTTACCGTATTTAATTTTGAGCTTTGTATGCTGTTTGTGTCTACACTAATTACAGCCGATTGGGGAAGTGAATCTACCATAACTTTTTTAAGTTTTAAGTCTTCCAAATTTAAGTTCTCTAAAACTTTCACATAGATGCTGTCCATATCGGCAGGGTTGTGTAAGTAGTATTGAAAACTATTGTTGAAATCATTAGCTGTCACAGCATATTTTCTATAAATGAAATCATAATAATCAGTTGAAAGTTTTTTAGCAGAATCAGCTGCCAAATTTTTCTGGTTAATAAGCGCATCCACAATATGCAGTTCACTTAGCATCTGTTCCATTTTTTCGGGTGATACTAGGTTATTTGGTTTTTCGGCTGTGTTTTGCTTTCCATCTTGACAAGCTAAGAAGCCCATCAAAATAGATGTTAAAACCAATGACAGAATTATTTTGTTATTATTCAACATAAGCATTTTAATTTCGCACAGTATGATAGCTGCAAATATTGATAAAATAAAGCAACAAATAGGCATAGGTGTGCAACTAATTGCCGTGAGTAAGACAAAGCCTGTGCCAATGCTAATGGAGGCCTATGAGGCAGGGCAGAGAGCATTTGGTGAAAACAAGGTGCAGGAGTTAGTGGCTAAGCAAGCCGAAATGCCCTCTGATGTTGAGTGGCATTTGATAGGGCACTTGCAAAGCAATAAGGTTAAGGCCATTGCCCCTTTTATCTTTTTAATTCATTCGGTGGATGGGTTCAAACTTTTAGAAGTGATTAACAAAGAAGCCCAGAAAAATAATCGCGTTATCAATTGTTTGTTGCAGATTTTTATTGCGGATGAAGAAACCAAATTTGGTTTGACCCAAGTTGAGGCCAAAGAATTAATACATAGTAGAGCTTTTGAGCAATTAACAAACATTAAGATTGTCGGGTTGATGGGTATGGCAACTAATACAGATGACGATGCCAAAATATTAGATGAATTCAAAGGTCTAAAAATCTTTTTTGATAAATTGAAAGAACATCGCAGCGCGAATTTTGAACTCTCAATCCTAAGTATGGGGATGAGCAGCGATTATATGCTGGCAGCAGAAGCAGGAAGTACGATGGTGCGTGTGGGAAGCTCAATATTTGGAACTAGGTAAAATTGATGGCAATTAGCTCTGAGAAATTTATTTGATAAATCCCTCAAAAGTGTCCATTTTTGAAGCCAATTAATTGAGTATGAAAATAGAACAATTGTATACAAACTGCTTAGCACAAGCAGCTTATTATATAGAGTCAGATGGGGAGGTAGCAATCATAGATCCATTGCGCGATTACCAATTGTATATCGACAAAGCAGCCACAGATGGTGCAAGCATTAAATATATTTTCGAAACACATTTTCATGCCGATTTTGTTAGTGGTCATATTGATTTGGCTAACAAAACAGGTGCTAAAATAGTGTATGGTCCTACCACACAAACTACTTACCCAGTGCATGTGGCTGAAGATGGTGAGATGCTTAACTTAGGTAAATTAAAAATTAAAGTACTTCATACTCCTGGGCATACACCCGAAAGTTCATCATATTTATTGATTGATGAAAATGGTAAAGACCA
>RGVD01000138.1 GCA_010027395.1 Bacteroidota bacterium | reverse complement strand
CTGTCTATTTGGTACAAGCTCAGCGATCAAACCAAATATGGTGCTTATATTTCCTTGTTTGGTGCAGTTTTAACCATTTCTCTAAACATGGTTTTGATACCAGCATTTGGTTATCATGGTGCCGCATGGGTTACCTTTATTACCTATTTTAGTATAACCGTTGTTAGCTATTGGTTTGGGCAAAAGAAATATCCTATACCATACAACCTCAAGAAGTTTAGCACTTACCTTGCTTTTGCTTTGGCTGTTTTCTTTTTGCATAAATTTTTATTTAGTATTGTTTCCAATCAATGGACCATGCTGGCAATTCAAGCTTTTTTGTTTGTATTATTTGCTTCAGTGATTTTCATGATTGAAAAGAAAAATAAATTCAACATATAATTAATGTACGGGCGAAAAATTTTTCGCCCATAAACTCTAATTGAAAAGTGAACATTAAAATAATTAACAAAAGCGATAATGCCCTTCCTGCTTATGAAACCGAGCATTCGGCTGGTATGGATTTACGTGCTTTTATCCATGATACTATTTTACTTGCACCCATGCAAAGGCAATTAATTCCAACAGGCCTGTTTATTGAGCTTCCTGTTGGCTACGAGGCTCAGATTCGTCCAAGAAGTGGTTTGGCACTCAAACATGGTATAACAGTGTTAAACAGTCCAGGAACTATTGATGCTGATTATAGGGGAGAGATTAAGGTGCTTTTGATTAATTTTGGCAATGAAACATTTGAAATAAAAAAGGGCGAAAGAATTGCCCAAATGGTGATTAGTCAGCATAAAACAGCTGAATTTGTCTTGGTTGAAACTTTAAGTGAAACCAATAGAGGTGAAGGGGGCTATGGCAGTACAGGAAAATAATACTGCAATGTGGGAATGTGAATATTAAATAGAATTTAACAAATACATTTGACTTGAAATTTTAAACCGAAAAATAAGATTATGAAAATAATAGTACCAATGGCAGGTATGGGTAAACGAATGAGACCTCATACCCTTACTACCCCAAAACCTTTAGTGCCAGTGGCTGGTAAGCCCATCGTTCAAAAATTAATAGAAGACCTTGAAAAAGTTTGTGGTGCAGGCATTGAAGAAATTGCTTATATAATTGGTCCAAGTTTTGGCAAAACAATTGAAAAACAACTGGTGTCAGTTGCTGAAAAATTAGGAGCTAAAGGAACCATCTATTACCAAGAAGAAGCACTTGGAACAGCGCATGCCATTATGTGTGCAAAAGAGAGTTTGTCGGGAAATGTATTGGTTGTTTTTGCAGATACTTTGTTCAAAGCAGATTTTGTTTTGGATAGAAGTAAAGATGGTATTATTTGGGTGCAAAAAGTAGAGGATCCTAAACCATTTGGGGTTGTAAAAGTTGATGCTAACAACGTAATTACAGATTTTATAGAAAAACCAGAAACGTTCGTGAGCGACCTTGCTATTATTGGTATTTATTACTTCAAAGATGGTGAGTAATTACTTCAAAGATGGTGAGTATTTGCGAAGCGAATTACAGTATTTGTTAGATAATGATATACGTGATAAAGGCGAGTATCAGTTAACTAATGCCTTAGAAAATATGAAGGCTAAAGGCTATAAATTTGAGCCAGGAAAAGTAACAGAATGGTTGGATTGCGGAAACAAAAACTCAACAGTTTATACCAATGGAAGAATTTTGCAGTTTATGTATGATAACAAAGAAAAATTGGTTGATGAAACTGTTAGCAACCAAGATTCAATAATTATCCAACCATCATATGTTGGTAAAAATGTGAAGTTAGTGCGCAGTGTGGTTGGTCCTTATGCAAGCATTGGAGATGGTTGTACAGTCGAAAATTCGGTAGTTGAAAATTGCATTATACAAACCAATACCCAAATAAAAAATGCGGTAATTGATAATGCCATGATAGGTAATTATGCAGCTTATACAGGCGAATCGAAGGATTTGAGCATCGGTGATTACACCACTATTTTCTAAGATAAATTTGTTGAGCAATGTTGCTAAATTGATAATCATTTTAAACCTGTCATGTTTTTACTTGGCAGGTTTTTTGTTTAATGGTAATTTAGGTTTACTAAAACTCTAGGCTTTTAATTATGTTTGCTTTCCATGACGATATTGAATAAGATAAACAACCATTCACGATATGTATTATTGCTATGTGCCATTTTTAATGGCAGTTTAGCTTTTGGTCAAAAAAAGTTGAGTAAAGGAGAACTTCCTGAACATATTAGGCTAGAGTTTGAAAAGGAGTTTTTCAAAGCCGCTAAAGAAAAGATGTTGGGCGATTATCCAGAGGCAATTGAAGATTTTAAGAAAGCCGCAGAAATAAATTCTAATGATGCAAATACGCAGTTTCAATTAAGTCAATTGTACTTGGCATTAAAGAAAATAAAAGAGGCTGAAGATGCCGCACACAAAGCAGTTGTATTGGACGATAAAAACTTTTGGTACAAAACTCAATTAGCAGAAGTATATAAGAATCAAAAACGATTTACTGAAGCAGCCAAACTGAATATTTTGATATATGAATCGGGGGAGAAGAACCCTCAAAACTTGTATGATGCTGTATTGCTTTTTACACTCGATAAAAAATACTCAGATGCTATTAAAACCCTTGATAAGATTGAGAAGCAAACGGGACTAAATGAGGAAATTGTTAAACAAAAAGAGCAAATTTATCTTTTAAACAATAAACTAAAAAAGGCCATAAAAGAAGTAGAACGATTGGTGAATGCATATCCTCAGGATCTTCGCTACAAAGGGATGCTAGGAGATTTGCTCATGGCTAATGGTAAAATCAATGAAGCCCTTGATATTTATAAAAAAATTTTAGAGCAAGATCCAAACAATGGTTTTGCCTTGTTTGCTATGGCTGATTATTATAAATCAAAAAATGAATATGAGCCCTATTTCATCTATTTGAAACGAGCAATGGCTAGTAATATTGATATTAAATCTAAGATTCAAGAGATGGCCGATTTTGTCACTGATAGCATGATTCCTAATGGTAGTAAGAAATCTTTTGAACTAAGTGATATTGTCATAAACTCAAATCCAAGCGAACCAATCGCTCATATGATGAAAGGAGATTTGTATATTAAGGATAAAAATTATGAGCAAGCTCGTATTAATTTTTTGCAAGCTACAAATGCTGATCCTAACGCATATGCAGCTTGGGAGCAAATCATATATTGTGATGATGAGTTGAAAAACAATCAATATATGCAAGCTGATTGTGAAAAGGCTGTGGAGATTTTTCCAACCCAACCGCGCTTCTTTGCTTATTTAGCATTTGCTAGTTTTAGACTTAAAGACTATGACAAGGCTATTAAAGCTGCTAGAACAGGCAGTGAATATGCGGAAGATGAGCCTGAGTTGCTTTTACAATTGCTATCACAAATGGGAGATGCAGGTCATTATGCCAAGAAATATAAGGTTTGTGACTCTGCCTATGATGCTGCTTTGGCTTTAAATAATGCCAACGCTTATGCGTTAAACAATTATGCTTACTTCTTAAGTTTAAGAAAGGAGCGATTGGATAAAGCCGATAGCATGAGTTTAAGAAGTATTGAACTAGAGCCGGGAAACCCTAGTTATCAGGATACCTACGGATGGATTTTGTACCAGAAAAAGGAGTATAAAAAAGCAAAAGAATATATAGAAAAAGCGCTGCAAATGTCTCCTAATAATGCTGAAGTAATTGAACATTTAGGCGATGTAAAATTTAAACTCAACGACAAACAAGGAGCCATGGAAAGTTGGCTGAAATCAAAAGAATTAGGGGGTGAAGGAGAGTTTTTACAAAGGAAAATTACAGAGAAAAATTTGGTTGAGTAGTTAAGTCAGGATTTAGTTTCTCAAATGTCAATTAGTTTTCAAGAAGGTTAGCTAAATATTGTAAAAACGAAAAAGCTACTTGCATAGGCTAGAACAGTCATATACAAAAACTGAATGATAGGCCACTTGTTGCTATGGGTTTCTTTTTTTACCACTGCAATGGTGCTCATACACTGCAATGCAAATGCATAAAAAATCATCAAGGATAATATTGTGGCAAGGCTATAGCTAGGTTTCCCTGTTTGGCTATTTATTTCTGCCTGCATTTTTGTTTTTATGTTACTAAAGGTTTCTTCCCCACCTTCGTCATTAACACTGTAAATGGTGCTCATTGTGCCAACAAAAACTTCACGGGCTGCAAGGGAAGTTAATAGAGCGATTCCTATTTTCCAATCAAATCCGAGCGGTCGAATGGTAGGCTCTATCATTTTACCAAATTCTCCAGCGTAGCTAGCCTCGAGTTTCTGCGCATTCATTTGAAGCTTGGCTTCTTCTCTTATATATTTTGGTAATGTATCATTACTAATAGTGGGTAAAAATTTTCGCTCTACTTTGGCAATATTGTCTTGTGGTCCTGTGGATGCTAATACCCACAACACAACTGATACAGCAACTATTATTTTTCCTGCACCCCAAACAAAAGCACCTGTTTTTTCATAAAGGGTAATCATCAAATTGCTAAATACAGGCATTTTATAGCTTGGCAATTCCATTATAAAATAGTTTTTCTGTTTTTGTTTGATAAAAAATTTGAATATCCAAGCGCTTAAAATAGCTGCAGCAAAACCAATCAGATACATCACCATTAACACTAATCCATGCACATTAAAGGGTCCCCATTTGGCTGTATCTGGTATCAACATACCTATAAGTAATGTATAAACTGGTAATCGAGCACTGCAACTCATGAGTGGTGTAACCAATATGGTAATTAATCTTTCCTTTTTATTTTCAATATTTCGAGATGCCATGATACTAGGCACTGCGCAGGCCATACCGCTTATTAGTGGCACAATGGATTTGCCGTTCATACCAAAGGGTCGCATGATACGATCCATCATAAATCCAACCCTAGCCATATAACCTATATCCTCTAAAATGGCAATGAATAAGAATAGTATAATTATTTGTGGAAGGAAAATCATTACACCACTTAGGCCTGCCAGAATGCCTTGTACCAATAAATCATTCAAAATCCCTTTAGGCATTTGTGTTTCGATATAGTTTGATAATAATCCAAAAATGTATTCAACAAAATCCATTGGATAACTACTCCAGCTAAACATAGCCTGAAACACTAATAAAAGAAGAACTAAAAAAATTGCAATGCCCCAATAACGATGGGTTAAAATTTCATCTATTTTATGGGTGAGTGAATTTTTTAGTTGGCCAGTGTTTTTTAATCTTGCATTCCTTACAGTCCCATCTATTATTTGATATCTTGCTAAAATTTCCTCCTCTTGAAATTTACGAGTATCAAAGCTGTACTTTTCAAAAATCTGAATTATACGATGAGCTTTTTCACTTAATAAACTCGATGCGTTAATTGCAAATTGTAGAGCAGCATACTTATTTCGTTTATCGGTTGCCTTACATACCTCATCAAGCATTTGAGCATTCACATGATCCAAATTGTAGTATTGAGCTGTGAGGCGCAACTTATCATTTAGTAAGGCAGATTTTATATTGTCTATTCCTTCTTGCTTTCTAGCATTGATAGAGAAAATGGGAACTCCTAGTTCTTTTTCAAGTAATTTTAAGTCGTATCGAATTCCTTTGCGTTCAGCGACATCCATCATGTTTAAACAAAGGATAATGGGAACGCCTAGGTCTGCTACTTGACTATATAATAGCAAATTCCTTTTTAGGTTACTTGCATCAGCAATAAATATAACTAGGTCTGGGTAATTACTTTCGGCTTTGTTTCTTAATATTTCATAAGTCACTAGCTCGTCAGCACTTTTAGGATAAAGGCTATATGTACCAGGTAAATCAATTATTTGTGCTTTCACTCCTGCACTTAATCTAGTTTCACCAGTTTTTTTCTCAACGGTAGTACCGGCAAAATTACTTACCTTATGATTAAGACCTGTAAGGGCATTGAATAAACTTGTTTTACCGCAATTTGGATTTCCTACTAAAGCTACCGTTATCTCTTTCTCCATTAATTAATAGGTTTAATCTGAACACTGGCTGCATCTTGTAACCTTAGGCAAATCTTACTCTCACTGAGCAACACAGCTATGGGGTCTCCAAATGGGGCTACATTTTCCAACATAATGGTTTCACCTGGCAACAAACCCATTTCAAATAGTTTTAATGAGAGGGCCTCATCAGTAACCCTTTCAATAATAGCTTTTTGCCCAAACTTCAATTCAGTTAGATTCATAAGACGCCCGCAATTTAGAATAATTATAAGGTATTTACACGAATTGATATAAATTGGCTATTGATAGAGGGTATTAGAAAACTATGTAATTTCAAAAAGTATAATAAACTAGAAAAATATAATCAAATATTTAATCATCATTAAACCTTTTCATTTTTTAGAAATCAAACAAAACTAAATTGAGAAATATCTATGCAAAAAAATCGCCTATTCCTTATCCTATTGTTATTCTTTGGTGTATTATTAACATCAAATATTAGAGCGCAAAAATTCACTATTATTTTAGGGCGCCCCACAGATAGTTTAGTTACTGCAAGCATTGCATTTGATCAAAATGTGGAATACTACATTGAATATGGAAAACAAAGTGGTAACTATACTTCTATATCATCAACTTATACAAATTTGGCTAATACGCCTGATGAGCGAGATATAGATAAATTGTTACCAAATACCAGATATTATTATAGACTTAGATATCGATTAATTGGAGCCTCTTCTTACTTGGCAAGTAGTGAATATTCTTTTATTACCCAAAGAAGTAAAGGTAGTACCTTTTCCTTTACCATTGAAGCTGATGAGCACTTGTATGATAAGAAAGGAGTAGATAATATGTATAGGATAACCCTTGCC
>RGVD01000137.1 GCA_010027395.1 Bacteroidota bacterium | reverse complement strand
TTAAAATATAAAATACGTTTTTCATAAACCCTTTTTTATCGCTCAATTTCTGATTTCTCTCTACTTTTTTTAGCTTTAAGAAATCCTAAATTGCACAAATTTTTTAAATTAAATAGTTAAAAGACATATGCAAATCAACCCTAATCACAAAGACGAGTTTGTTTACCGCCACAATTCACCCATGAAAAACGATACTGAAAGTATGTTGAAAACCATTGGTGTGTCTTCGGTAGATCAATTGATTGATGAAACCATTCCTGCCCACATTCGTTTAAAGCAACGCATGAGCCTGCCAGAACCTATGACGGAGGTGGAATTGTTGGCCATGCTAAGCGAAGTAGCTTCAAAAAATAAAATTTATAAAAATTTTATCGGTCAAGGCTATTACGGTACAAATACCCCATTGGTTGCTTTGCGTAATATTTTCGAAAACCCAGGTTGGTATACAGCTTACACCCCATATCAGGCAGAGATTGCACAAGGGCGTTTAGAGGCACTGTTGAATTATCAAACCATGATAATGGATTTAACAGGCATGGAAATAGCGAATGCTAGCTTGTTGGATGAAGGAACTGCTGCTGCTGAAGCCATGCATATGTTGCATGCAGAAGCTAAAAACGATAAGGCTACAAAATTCTTTGTTTCGGAATTGTGTTTCCCTCAAACCATTGACGTTTTAAAAACACGTACTGAGCCAATTGGCGTGGAGTTGGTAGTAGGTGACCATAACACAGTAAAATTAGATGAAACCTATTTTGGTGCATTAATCCAATACCCAGCTAAAAATGGTGAGGTAATTGATTATAGTGAATTCATGGCAAAAGCCATTGAGAACAAAGTATTGGTAGCAGTAACTGCTGATTTATTGTCTTTAACCCTTTTAACACCTCCGGGCGAATGGGGTGCTGATGCTGTTGTGGGTTCAGCACAACGCTTTGGTGTACCAATGGGATATGGTGGACCACATGCAGGCTATTTTGCTACCAAAGATGCTTTCAAACGCCAAATGCCTGGCCGTTTAATTGGTGTGTCTGTTGATAGCCAAGGAAATACAGCATTGCGTATGGCATTGCAAACCCGCGAGCAACATATCAAGCGTGAAAAAGCAACTTCAAATATTTGTACAGCTCAAGTCTTGCTTTCTATTATGGCTAGCATGTATGGTGTGTATCATGGTCCTGCAGGATTAAAAGGTATAGCTTCTCGAATTCATGGTTTAACAAAAAATCTTGCTGATGCATTAACAGCAGCTGGTTTAAAAGTGACCAGCAAAAATTTCTTTGATACCATTTCACTTGAAGTTGCTGATAGCAATGCTTTGATTGCAATTTGTGAAAAAGCAGAAATCAATATCAATAAATTAAATGCAACGCATGTTAGCATTTCGATAGACGAAACACATACAATTTCTGATGTAAATAACTTAGCCACTATCATCAGTGGAAAAGCAGCTAATGTTCAGTTGTCGACCTTCACATCAAATTGGCCAAACAGCCTTCAGCGTAAGAGTTCATACATGACACATCCCGTGTTTAATTCACACCACAGTGAGCATGAAATGTTGCGATATATCAAATCTTTGGAAGCAAAAGATTTATCGCTTTGCCAATCAATGATTGCTTTGGGTTCATGTACCATGAAACTAAATGCCACTGCTGAAATGATTCCTGTAACCATGCCTAGATTTGGCCAATTGCATCCATTCATTCCCCGTAACCAAGCAGTAGGCTATACCCAAATATTTAATGAATTGTCTGAATACCTTGAACAAATTACAGGTTTTGCTGGTATGAGTTTACAGCCAAACTCTGGTGCTTCTGGAGAGTATGCTGGATTAATGGTAATTAGAGAATACCTGAAATCAAAAGGTGAAGGACATCGTAACATTGCTTTGATTCCATCTTCTGCGCACGGCACCAATCCTGCAAGTGCGACTATGGCTGGTATGAGGGTAGTGGTAACCAAAACACTTGAAAATGGATATGTGGATATTGATGATTTAAGAGCAAAAGCGGAAGAACACAAAGATAATTTAGCTTGCTTGATGATTACATATCCTTCAACATACGGAATCTTCGAAGAGCGCATTACTGAAGTGTGTGAATTGATTCACCAAAATGGTGGCCAAGTGTATATGGATGGTGCAAATATGAATGCCCAAGTTGGACTTACTAGTCCGGCAAATATTGGTGCAGACGTTTGTCACCTAAATTTACACAAAACATTCTGTATTCCTCACGGTGGTGGTGGACCTGGCATGGGACCAATTGGTGTAGCTAAACACTTAGTTCCTTTCTTACCTAGTCACTCTGTTGTCGATATGCAAGTTGGCGATAAATCCATGAGTGCCGTGAGTGCTGCGCCTTGGGGCAGTGCTTCTATACTTTTGATTTCTTATGCTTATATCCGTATGATGGGTACTGAAGGATTAGAAAATGCTACTAAATATGCTATCTTAAATGCTAATTATATCAAAGCACGTTTAGAGAAACATTACCAAATATTATATGTTGGAAGCAAAGGCCATTGTGCTCACGAAATGATTTTGGACACACGCGTGTTCAAAGGCGCTAGTGGGGTAGAGGCTGAAGATATTGCAAAACGTTTAATGGATTATGGATTCCATGCACCTACCATGAGTTTCCCTGTAGCAGGAACCATTATGATAGAGCCAACAGAAAGTGAGCCAAAATCTGAATTAGACCGTTTTTGCGATGCGATGATAGCTATTAGAAATGAAGTATCGGCTATTGAAAATGGTACTTCTGATAAGGCTGACAATGTATTGAAAAATGCACCACACACAGCAAGTGTAGTTACAGCTGATAATTGGTCGCATGCATACAGCCGTCAAGAAGCTGCTTTCCCATTACCTTATGTAAGAGCTAATAAATTTTGGCCTACTGTGGGTCGTGTCAACAATACACATGGAGATAGAAACTTGATTTGTGCTTGTCTTCCTGTTGAAGCCTATGCAGAACAAGCAAGCAATTAATTTGAATCATTCCGATAGAAAAAAGCCAAGCGCAAGCTTGGCTTTTTTTGTTTGAATAGGCTAAAAATATTAATTGATAATATATCTTTAATCTGTTTCATATAACCTCAATTGAAAATAGGAAAGGCAAGGCTCAAATAATATTTAAAATAGAAATTTTGGTATCAATAAAAAATGTCATGATAATTTGAAGCAGAATTGAACTATACGTCTAATGGTTTTTACAAGGAACTACTTTACCTCAATCTCATCAATGAAAATAAAGGCATCTCCACCAAAACCAAGATGGCCTTTAGGCAAAGCACCGTAATTTTTAGCCAACACTTTTAAATAACGTGTTTTTACTTTTTGAGGTAATTCAGTGGCTAGTTTTTTTAGGATTTTTTCTTCAGTATTCCAATCCAAATCATGACCAACTTTGGCAACACTTGTGAAATTTATTCCATCGTTTGAAACAAAATATTCCACATCTTTTGGTAATAAAATCCATGAACGAGAATCTTGTAAGTAACTTGATGAAATTTCACTTATTTCTTTGCTTTCTTGCATATCTATTATCGCTTCAAAGTCTTGGCTTTGATAACCTTGCCAACCTCCTTTATGCCAATCCTTATAGCCAAATAAGCCATCAATGATTCCCGCTTCCCCACCAGCAGTGTATTGCTTGTTGTATTTACAATTGAGTTTTATGGTCCAATTGTGCGGGATTTTATGGAAGTATGCTTCATTCAAATAATTTTCAATTTTGTTATCTGAATGTGCATGAATTTTAACTGAATTTTTAATGTAAAATGGTTTTGTAAATGCTTTAATTGGCGTTTCCATTAATATTTGTTCATCTGCCCCAGTCATAGTATAATAAACAGTTGGTTTGTTTGGATTTAGGGAATACATACTAACCAATAAACTGTCTTTAAAAATTTTTCTGTCAGCATCAATAATGGGGCTTATCTCAAAATTGCTATTATTTGATTTAGTATCCTCAACTATTTCTGTTGTTGTAAATTCAAACTTTTTACCAAGTATTTGTACCTCATCAAAAATTGATTTGCCTCTGGCATATTTATTTTCTCCAGGGCAAAATGGATAGAATCCCATGGCGCTAAAAACATACCAAGCACTCATTTGACCGCAATCTTCATTACCAGATAAACCATCAGGCATATTTGAATACATTTCATTGATAATTTGTATTACCTTTTGTTCTGTTTTCTCGGGTTTGCCTATAAAATTATATAAATAGGCCATGTGGTGACTAGGTTCGTTTCCGTGTGCATATTGACCAATTAATCCAGTAATATCAGCCTGTTCTCTGCCATCTGTTTTGCTTGATGTGTTGAACATTTCATCGAGTTTAGCCTCAAAATTAGCCTTACCTCCATATACTTCTATTAATCCCTTCACATCTTGAGGAACAAAGAAATTGTATTGCCAAGCATTGGCCTCTGTGTAGTGGTTATTTACCTCTTTAGGATTAAAAGGCTTCAACCAATCACCATTTGATCGAGGCTGTATAAATCCTTTGTTTGGGTTAAAAATGTTCTTCCAGTTTTCACCACTAAAGTTTTGAAATGAAGTAGGAGAGGTCTTGGTTGATTGATATAATTGTGATAAGCACCAATCGTTATAACTATATTCAAGTGTTTTACTGACAGATTCTCCCTCGTCCTCAACTGATAGAAAACCTTTTTGATAGTAAATTGGGTATCCGTATTTTTTGAAATTATGAATTGATTTATCACAAGCTTCGATAGCCAATTTTTCATCAAAACCCCTGATTCCTTTGGCATGTGCATCAGCAATAACGCTTATAGCATGATTACCTATCATACAATCAGTTTCATTACTACTTAACTCCCACATAGGCAATCGACCTATTTGTTTGTATTGCTCCAAAAATGTTTTTATGAAATCTAAATTGCGTTCACGTTGAACTATATTAAACAGGGGATGTAAAGCTCTAAAAGTATCCCACAAACTAAAAACAGTGTAGTAATTAAAGCCATCTGTTTTGTGTATTTGCATATCACGTCCAAGGTATCTTCCGTCTACATCATTGTAAATACTTGGGTGAATGAAGCAATGGTAAAGTGCGGTATAAAAAATAACTTGTTGGTCGGAAGTGCCACCTTTTACTTGGATTTTGTTTAACTCATTGTTCCATAAAGCTTCGCAATCCGTTTTTACTTTGTTGAAATCCCATTGAGGTAGTTCTGCTTCCATGTTCTTTTTTGCTCCTTCTACATCTACACCACTGATAGCTACTTTTACAAAAACTTGTTCACGTTTTTTTACATCAAATTCAAATGCACCGCCTGTTAACATAGCACTTCCATCACCACGCAAGGTTCTTCCTGTAAAAGGTTTTGAAAACTCAATTCTAAAATAAACACGTTGATCGGCAGCCCAGGCATAACTTTTTCTATAACCTTCAATGGTTTTGTTATCTACTATTTTTATTTTCCCATCTAATAATTTGTCACGGTGCAATAAATCCAAAATAATATTGATTTTCCCTGCTTTATTAAATGTGTATTTATGAAACCCTACTCTCGTTGTAGTTGTTAGCTCCACATCAATATCATCATCATCTAAATGAACGCTATAATATCCTGCATTTGCTTTCTCTTTTTTGTGAGAATATTTAGATGAATAAATTTTATTATCAAAACTAGCTTTACCCATCATAGGCATAATCATAATATCGCCATATTCACTGCAACCAGTTCCACTTAAATGGGTATGACTAAATCCATAAATAATTGAATCGCTCTGATGGTAACCACTGCACCCATCCCAACTTCCATCAATTCTAGTGTCAGGGCTCACTTGAACCATCCCAAAAGGAGCTACCGCGCCTGGGAAAGTATGTCCATGACCGCCTGTTCCAATAAAAGGATTCACAATTTCAGCATAATTGACTTGTGCAATAGATTGAAATGCCAGGCATGGAAAAATACAAATTAATATAATGATATAACGCTTCATATGAATGCAATATAATACAGATTGACAAATGTCAAAGTAGTTATGAATTTTTCAAAAACAAAAAAGCCAATATTGAAATTTCAACATTGGCTTTAATCATACAAACCTAAAACAACTTATTTTTCCAAACCAAATCCATAGAATCCTTTTGATCCATCAGGGTTTATACCTTCTAGTAACACACCACCTTTTTTATTTTCTAAACTTGAATTTACATCATTGATAGTAGAAACTGGTTTTTTATCAATCTGGGTAACGACAAACCCATCAGGAACGCCTGCTTTTTTCATTGGGCTTTTGTTTCCTACTTTTTTTATTTTAATGCCATTGGCAATCTTTAGTTTAAGTCTTTCCTCACGAGCTAATGTTTCAAACTCAGTGTCGATTACTTTGTTAACGTCAATTTTTTCAATGGTTGAAACATTTGTTTTTCCATCAAGACTTTTTAAAGTAACAATGCAATCCTTTTCCTTTCCATCTCTTAAAACAGTAACTTTCACTTTATCTCCAGGGTTACGTTTTCCAATCATTTCTTGCAATTCTGGTGTTGATTTTACATTTTGTCCGTCAAGCGCTATAATCACATCTTTTTCTTTCAAACCACCATCTTCAGCTGCACTATTTTCTCTTACCTTAGCGATAAAAATACCTCTAATTTCTTTTAGGCCTTCTTTATCTGCTAATTCTCCATCCACATCTCTAATTTCAACTCCCAATACGCCTCTTTGTACTTCTCCATATTTCAACAAATCATCCATTACTTTTTTCATTAGGTTGGTAGGAATGGCAAATGCATATCCAGCATATTGACCTGTTTCACTTGCTATGGCAGTGTTAATACCAACCAATTTCCCATCACTTGAAACCAATGCACCACCACTGTTTCC